>JAITVC010000125.1 GCA_031286005.1 Bacteroidales bacterium | reverse complement strand
ATGCCCAATGCTTGGCTATTAATAGTAGCCAGCAGTTGAACATCTTCGCCAAGACAAATGGTGGTATCATTTGACACACTTAAATTCGGACGTGGATTAATCTTTATGATACTTACCGTAGTATCCGGAAGGTTGGGTGCACATTGATAGTTTGATGTTACAATTGTCATCAAGCTGTCGCCTGCCTTTGCATTTTTCAACGTGTACGACATGGCCCCTACGTCCGCTTTTTTGCCTTTCCATTGCCATTCTAAAATGGCTCGGCCTGCGCCTTCTATTTTGGCATCTATGGTTAGTTCGCTGCCCTCACATAGTGTAATAATACCATTCTTATCCACAGAAGACAAAGTCAACACAGCATCTTGCATTGGCATCATTCGAGGTTTGAGAGGTTTCACGGTGTCAATCACAAATTGACTATTCAATCCGCAATCCGAAGTGGTGCGACTGATTACAATAGCCCAAATGGAATCTTCATCTGCAAGCGTTGGAAAGTTTTTTTTGTTGAGATAGAACGGATAGCTTTCGTGGAATATGGCTTCTTCGTCTTCTTTATTCAGATTAATAACAAACAAGGATTCATTATGCCGTTCCGGTTGTACGGCCAATCCGGCCGAAACGGCCGGGTCAAATTCATAGCGTCCCCATTCCTTATCGTTGAGCATCCAAATCACGGTTGTATTTTTGGCAAATTGGTTGATGCTATCCAAACGTAAGGTGTAGGTTTTAGTATTATCATCGCAAACTGTATCGCCGCCCATGTCGGACACTATTTTGAGGGGTGTCCGCTCATTTGTTGTGGCCAGTTGAGGCATAATGTAGTTCGACAATTCTTTATTGTAAATTTCCGGCAAGCAATAGCAACTCGTGTTGATAAAACGCACTTGAAAGCGATCCCAATAGTTGTAAGATTTTACCGGATAGGCAAAATCAGCACTCTCGCCTTCATATTCGTAAGTATGGAGATACTCGCCATTTCTATAAATTTCAAACAACGGGCCTGTACCAAGATTATGCGCATGAATGTGCAGAATGGCCGAATCGCTGTTGCACGTCGGCCGGTCGGCTCCCATCCTTGCCGAACTGTCTTGAATAAAGATACCCGTAATTTGGTAAAATTCCACCTTCGGATCTATCGCATTAGAGAATGCATACGGTTTATCCAAACAATACTCGTCGGAATAAACAACCGCTCTCACATTCGATCCCGGATTTAGGGTTGTCGTCAAGGTGTCGCCATAACGATACCACCCGCCGGCATCAACGATACGATACCCTCCAAGCTCCCAATACACTTTGGCATTTTTTCCCGCGTTTTCTGTCGTTGCCAAGAATGTTAGCGGCATATCCACACAAAACCCTAACTCGGCTTGTGTTTGCGTTTCTTCATCCATCTTAATTTGAACAGAAAGAGGTTTTATTTCTTGGATGCGTAGCGTGTCGACAAGAACAAGTTCATTGCCGGTTTCCAAATCTCGAATGGTAACCTTTACTTCGGTGTTTCCCCAGAATTTAAGATTGATAGCCGAAGTACTAATTTGGGATATGACAGGTTCCTTGCCGCTATATAAGTTTCGTGCTTCCCAAATATATTCCTTGTCCGCGCTTCCGCCATAAATCAACGCTGCAAGGGTATCGTTGTTTTCAGTATTTTCATCCCCACAAAAGGCTTTGGCTTTATGTTCGATTTTTCCAAACAAACTATCGTTATACACATCTACCCACACGTTGAATGTTCTAACACAGCCGTCTTGTTCTTGGATTTGGCCTACAAACCAAGTCGGTTCTGTAATGGGTTTGGTTTCGGTAATGGAATCTGTCGGATTCTCCACTTTGTCGTAAGGATACCAACTGTATACATAAGGCATTTTCACCTCAAATTCATGTGCTTGTGGTTCTCCGAATGGCAACTCTGTGTATAACATCTTCATCGTAATAGTGGAACCTTCTCGAAGCATATAATAGTCTTGCTGCGGATCCACCGGCAACATCCATGGCTTTGCCACAACTACACTATCTTCCGAATAACAGCCATCACTATTATAACCTTTGACCTTAAAGCCGTAAATACGATACATAGGGCGAGGTTCCTCTTTTGGAGTGAATACCGGATTAGATACCGTCGTATTATCCAATAATTCTTCAAGTGTCCACAAGCCGTCTATATTGGAATAATTCCAATACTTTGCCGGACGATAGTACGACCATTCATAACGTTGTGCGCCGGAAACGTCAAGCTGTAGACTCATTCCCGCACACATAATCCTATCGGGTGGAGTATCAGAAAATAAACCCCAATCCGCAGAATCTATCCCTTTGCCTTTATCGGCAATCGTTACTTTCGGTGCAGATTTTGGGGTAATGAAACCACTGGTGTTATCGAATGAAAAGCGGTAGGGTTTAAGATCACAACCACTCAAGCCACTATTGTTGCCCAAAATGATTTCAACCGGTTCAGTAAAGGGTTTTTTAATGCGAAAATTGAGATTAATCAACGTGAATCCGGATGCAGGACGCGGCGAACGTTCAAATGGTGGATAATAGTAATAAGACAACACAAGGGTTGAACTATAAGAGCCTCGATTAGGAGCACCCCAATAATAGTTTGACATAAAACTACCTTTCCCTTCAAACTCCGAATCAAATCCTGTTAGCAAAGGTATCCCCATTTTTTTAACCGAATCCCAAGTCGTCAAAACAGGTTCTATCACCGAAGTATCAGAAATGTGAAAGAACAAGTCGAATGTTGTGAGGCAATGCTGACTCATATTGCCAAGTACTGTTACAGGTATTTCCACTATTTCACCCGGACAACCTTTTACATTATCCAAGCGGATTGTAGCAAGAGCTTCAAGCGGGTCTGCCGGTTGTTGCGCAACCAATCCCGCCGATAGCATTAACCCGATAATTACAGAGAGTAGTCGTGTTTTCATAGCGTTTGGTTTTATAAATAATTTAAAAATCCTCTTGTCTGTATAGACGATCCAAATCGTTGTAGGAGTCAAGAACTTGTGCTCGATAGCTCAACACAATTTCATGTGAAGGCCGACCGCCTCGCTTGTTCATGTAAGACATGCTAATATCAAACGAATAACCAATCGACAACGTATTGTTCAGATTTAATCCCAACAAAATGGAAAGGGCATCCATACGAGCCGACAATCCAATTTGAAACATATCCAAATACGACGCTCTCACCGATACATCGAAACTGTGAATAAACGATGAACTGCGCAAGGTAACCATGGGTATAAACCGCCAATCACGGTCGTATTTGTAGAAATACGTCATGTAGTAGTACCAGTGCATGTGCATCTTGGCATCCACCGTTCCAAACACCAACGGGATATGTTGCCCTGACAATCCTACGCACAATTCCGGCGTGTAATATTCGGCACCCAAACCCAAATCACTGATGATGCCGCTTTTATAATCGGCCCAACCGACAGGCAAACTAGGGTCCGGAACCATAGAGCCGGTAATACTCCGCCAAACTAAACCGCCGTTGATGCCCAAAGCCAGCCAAGCGGCTTCGTCCAACTGCATGTGATAGGCATACGATCCTTTAATTTGGAAAGTATGATTTACCGATTGCCGTTGGTCATAAATCGTTAGTCCAACACCCGAACGTTGTTCCCAAAAGAACTGCGATACGTTGAACAGCAGATAACTCGGCCGTAACCCCTTGCCAATTTCCGACGAGCCAAGCCATTGTCCACGGTAAGCGCCCGATATATACATCATATCGGATGCACCTGTTGCCGCCGGATTATAGTACAATTTATTGGAATATACTTGACTAAGTTGCACATCATCTTGAGCAAGTAATTTGCCTATAACCAGAGTGGCAAGTAAAGCTAATATCAGTTTTTTCATGTCAAAATGTTTTCGTTTATTTAAAGCATGTGTTTACGAGATTGGAGGGCGAGGTTGACTCGCCCTCTTAATCTCAATTCTCTTGATTATCGCGTATCACCGTTACTGCTCCTCGAATGTAGTAATACGATCCCTCGTAGGTTTTCACGCGCGCATTGAAATAATAGGTTCCCGAATGAATCACTCGACCTTTATAAGTTCCATCCCATCCTTTTATGGTGCCGTCTTTGTTTTCATCCTCAAAACGTTTGATTGGCAGACCCCACGAATCAAATACTTCCATTTCGAGGTCAGGCAACAAGACTCTATTCTTCGGATACATATCATCTTCCGGAATAATCACATTCGGAATCGGAAGAATAAGGACAGTTATCGTATCCGCATTTTGACAACCGTAAGTGGATTCTTTTACCACACCTACCACCTTGTTACCCCATTCTTCATCAGCTCTATCTACGGGAGTTCCTTCTTCTTTGGTAAAACTTGTTTGGTAGATGTTACTTCCACTCCTTTGAGGATTCGGTCGGCTCGATGGGTCGTAGAGACGATAGTCTTTTTCGCCCTCTAATTTAACATATCGGTAGAAATCATAACGACTAATGCTTGCATCCGATTTTAAGGTGTAAGTTATTGCCTGTTGTTCATAAAACGTAGGATTATCTTCGCCTTTTACATAATCCCATCCTTCAATATAAGGAGAGGCTTTAAGTCCGTCAATAATCAATCGCGGATCTACCGTCAATTTAACATCCGGCAACGGCCTTACATTTACTACAACCGTAATAATGCTTTCCGAATATGGAGCTTCGCCATTATTATCTCTCACGCGAATCGTATATCTAAGCCTGTTCAAAGTCGGATCCACTGCACGTACAGCAATTACACCTTGGTCGCCTGTAGTTAGAGCATCTTTGCCTTCTCTGTTTGCCGGTATACGTCCGAGTAATGTCATATCATCCATATCGTAGGCTTCAGCTTCATGATCGGCTTCCCAATAGAACCTCAACGGCATTATACCTCCTGTTACTACCGGAGTTAAGAACAACATATCACTACGACACAAACTCATTTCCCCACCGGGGTAATAAATCACAGTATCTTTGATAGGATCACCGTCTTCGCCAGGTGGCAATCCCGGAACAACAAACACATCTTCCACAAACACCGAATCTATGGACAACTGTGCGTAGGTAGATAGTATGGCCGTATCATAACTCATACAACCTCGTGCTTTCTCTATCACTTGAGCCCACACACGTTGCTCCATGTTTGGCACATCATAAATTGACGTTCGGGTGTTTTGAGAATCCGGAGTCATCACCGGGTATCCTGTTGCTGAATCCAATGGCGTCCATTTGAAATCAAAACTATCCATTTTCAATTCCGGATCGGTAAGTACCATTTGCAAATAAGCATCCATACCGACCTGAACATAGTGTTTCGTTCTAAACACAGAGTCTATCTTAATTTCAAAATCCGCGCCCGGCTCTACTGTTACTTTTATATTCGTATCCAAAGCACAGCCTTGTGAAGATTGTGTAACAAGTTCCAATCTTACACTGTGTTCGCCCGGCATTAAGAACATTGTTTTCCAACTCGACGAATCAAGCATCAAACCCGAATTCGATGGCGTACCGCCTGAAGCCGTCCATGTTACTACGGCATCAAATTCATTGTTCAAGGTAAACCTAACCTCTGCTCCAACGCAAAGGGCAGTAGAATCCACACCGATAGTAAGACTGTCCAAACATTGCAACTTCAGCGTATCTACATATTGCATTTGAGTCCACGGGCAGAATTGACCGGCCCTTACCTCACAATAAACCCTTGCATTATTATATCGATTGATGTTTGAACAATACATTCGGGGCAATTCATCAAACACACCATCGCCGTCGTAGCCATGATCGGCATCATAATATTCCGACGCAAGATTGTTGTCTGCAAATTCTACTCTCCAACGATACTGATACGGACTACTCATCACAGCCGGAATTGGTCGTGCGGTATAACTCACTTCGATGCCGCCTTCCGGAACGCAAATCACTCCTCCCGCTGTCGGTGTGCGAACAAACGTGCTCGAAATAGCATCTATCGAATTAATGATGACAACAGGAAGCGGTGCCGATTCGCGCACTTGACCTGAAGCATCCCAACCCACAACTTTATAACTGGCTCCTCTTGTCGTTGCATAGAAATAGTTAAACATCAATGTTGATGTCGTGAAAGATTCACGAACAACTCCCGGCACTGCATTGGTAATGGTATCCCACGATCCGGGTATGTAGGAGTACAACCAGCGCCATCTTACAATTCTCGTTTCCGGAATAGTCGTGGCCACAAAACTTGCCTCGCCATCACCACAAACCATCATCGAAGATTCTTCTATCACGATTCCGAATTCCCGAATCATACTCAACCTTACCGTGTCCGAATAAGCCGAATCGCATCGGTTTTCGGTAAACACCTTAGCATACAACTGTGCGTTATGCCAATTGGTGTTAAACGCCAGCATCAACGGTGCATCTCCGTAAATAATCGAATCTTTAACCGGTGTTGTAGAACTAATCAAATGCCATTCGTAGGTATAGCCACGATCTATTTGAGTGTAAATCGGGCTGACTTGTACGGTTGCCTCATTGGCTTCGGGCACACGAATAGTATCACCTCTGCGATAAGTCGAAACCAACGTGAGGTCTTCCGGCACCAGCTCCATGTCAATAGTAACCCATTTAGTCATGTCTAACGCACAATTGCCAACTCCGGCTATACGGCTGTTGAAAGCCAAGGTATCTATGGATTCATCCAAACTTGGTATCCGTAGAACATGGCCTTCAATCTTAAAGCGTTTATCCACCAAGGTATCAATAAGCACACCCGTAGAATTAGTGTTTGTTTTGTTGCGGTAATACCATTCATACTCTTGATTCAAGGGAACAAAAGGCATCGTGTCTTGATAAACCGTCAACGTTACTTCCCCACCAACACACAACGATGTGTATTCAATAGGGATGCTGTCGATATGACAATTCGGTACCAAAATCATAACCGTATCGGTTGCTCCCGGACAGTTTTCAAAAGTGTTTGATAATTGAACTACAACACGAATCGAGTCATCCTTTGGATTTGTTTGTTGGTCGTACAAACTCCAAGTGCCGTTATTAGTGCCATCCAGCGGACTGTCATAAGGATTGAAAACAGAACTGTTCTTCTCGGCTCTAAACCATGAGTAGGTTACGAGATTTCCTTTGAGTTGGTTGGTATCTGTTGTGATGGTATCATAGTACGTTTTGACTTGTTCTATCGTTGCCGGATAACCCAATGGGGTTCCCGAAATATTGGACAAGTTATAAGCCGGATCTACAGTATTTACGGCTGGTATCGGATTTAACTCCGGCCAAATTTCATACGGAACACCGCTACTAAACGGTTTAGTACCCATTTGGAACGTAGGCATGATATTTACCACGGCTTGGATGGTATCCGACCAGCACCAATCATTGATTTTACAACGGTAGTAGAAGTTGTTGTACCAACTTTCTACCGGACTGAACACCGCACTGTCCGTACGAGAGCCTTCATACTTACGCGGGTCAAGTTTCTGCCAGTTAGTATCGGCTTCGTTCCGATCATCATAATACCATTGATAAGTAGCGTCTGCTTGTTTGAAAATATCTCGAATAACCAAGCCGCTATCTCTAACCATGAGGTTATCCGTACACATAAACAACGTTTCTATGTCCACCGGTTCACAAGCCGGCGGCGATGGGATAACACGCAAACGGGCAAACAAGGTGGTATCTGTTCCACAATAATCGCTGCTTACCTCACAGGCAAACATAATCGAGTCAAATTCCGTTGTCGTTACCTTTATGGTAAGTTTGTTGCTTGTGGTACCGTTTATAATGCCTACAAAGCCTGTTCCGTTCAAGTCTGTATTCATGGCTGTAACGGCATTTGGCTGGTGCAAATGCAAATCGCGTGCACCCTGGTCATACGAAGGATCGGTTGGTTTTTCCGGACGGGTCCAAAACCATCTATATCTCGCTCCTTGCGAACTATCAATCTCAAATAGAGCTTGACTACTTGCTGAGGCCACAATATTTTGATCAGCCGGAGATGCAAAGATCGGGTTTTGCGCCACTCTCAACACCAATGATCGGGTTGCGGTTTGCCATCCGTTGCTATCCGTGCAGGCTTTATTGGCAGCCTTTATCGTGAATACTACCGAATCCATGTAGAGCGGAACTCTACCATACGTATTCCAACCCGTGGATGGATACGGCGCATCGGCCAAATACAAACTGTCTTGATTCAAAACAACAAGCGGGGCATAGCGCGGAGCGCCTGTTTTATCGTTAAACACCGTAATCGGCGAAACAACTTGTGCACCATTCACAAACCACATCAACGAGTCTTGACCCGTGGGGTTGATGAATTGGGCTTTCAAGCCAAGATTTAAGTTCTCGCAAAGCGTTATCAACGGATCGGTAATCGTGAGTTCCGCCGTTGGACGAGGGTTAATCACAACTTCAGCCTCGCGCGAATACCTCGGTCCGCAAATATTGCTGGCCACATAGCGGTATTGCAACACGGAGTCAAACGTAAGTGGTGGCGTCGTGTAGGTATCCCCTGTTGCCCCCGAAATGCTGTCCCAACCGCCCTGTTTATTGGCTTGTTGCCATTGCACGTCGTAATAGCGCGTATCCGTCAATATCGAATCCGCAAATGTGGCCGATGTCAAATAGCAAATCGTATCGTTTTTCGGATAAGCCGGGTTCAAGCGAATGCTATCCACCACCGTGAGTTTGGCATTGAGCCATACCGGCGGCTCTAATCTCACGCCTTTTGGAGCATTCTCGTTTCTCGGAGACGAAATGCGAACGGCAAATTTAACCGTATCCATACTCATCGGCGTACCCTTATAACGCAAACTACCATTAATTATCTCATAGTTTGTCAAAACCTCGCCAGACAATAGCGCAACCGGTGTTATTCCGTCAGGTCTTACCGCTTTCGGGAAACCTGCTGCTCCGCTGTATCTGCTGGTCGAAATATCCAACGTATCCATTCCCGAAATGCGGAACCAATCCATCGTTAAGGCTTTGTCATCTTCTGAAAACGTATAGTCCACTTCAAATTCGGCATCGCTATTCACACAAACCGTATCATCCGGAACTTTTATAAATACCGGTGTTTCCGACTTACATACCGTATACGTTTGTGTGGCCATGTTTTCAGATTCGTCGTGTACCGTAAACCGCAATTCACTGCCTTCGAGCAAATCGTCGTTGGCCAAAACCCATAACGTATCAGTATTGCAGCCACCCATTAGCCAACTATATTCAAGGGGTTCACAGGTCAAGGTATCCCATGGTTGGCCATTGGTTTCTCTCCAATCCCAAGTGCGATCTACCGGGATGCCATACACCGCATCCGGCGTAATCGCTGTGAGTGAATCAATAAAGATACAACGTGGATCTATGGGGTCTAAACCAATGCCGTCAAACGGACAAATCGTGAACGCTCCAACTTCCAAGGTATCCGCACATCTCGATTTTTGATAAGCAATCACTCGATATTCGGCATCCTTGAACAAGATATTCTCATAGATGCTTTTCGGAACAGTCAAATCGCCGTTAGTGGCTGAAATCTTCATGCCCAACGAGCCGGGTGTAATGATCGACCATTCGGTTTGGCCAAAATAGTTTCTCCATTCCCAACGATAGCCGATTTCATTTTCCGGAATACTGTCGTACTCATTATCACCATCACCAAAATCAAAACCATGAACTTTGGGTTCAAGTTTCACTTCTGATGCTTGCAGATTTACTTTTACACATCCCACAACGGCATCCGACACCAACGTATCGCGCATCGACACCAAAAGCACATCCGAAGTATCGGGTGCACAAACACCGTTCTGAACAATTATTCTAAAGCCCATAGGATTAGCGCCCGGTGTTGATGGAATCATGAAATTCAATAACGGATTATCTTTATTGGATTTATCCGACAACTCTCCTGTTCCATCCGGGAACGTATACAGCCATTCGGTAACCTCTCCTACCGTGCCGTTAGCCGTAATGTCAACCGGTCCGCCAAAACAAGCCACATCCGGATTGGCCGTAAGCGTGCCTGCATCGGATTTTCTAAACACTTCTATCAACGTCGGATCAGTCGTATCGGCCGGACAAACGCCATTTCTCACAACCACACGATAGTAACCGGAGTCGGTCATTTGATTACCCACTTGATAGCTTGCTCCTGTGCCTCTTGGGGCATACGGACCATCCAAACTTGCGGCGTATTGCCAAATCGTATCCGTTGAGGCTCTGTAATCGTTGAGTACAAGTAGCGGTGCATCCATACTGTTTTCGCAAAGACTATCTGTCATCGGCTCAATATAACCCGCCACCGAAGTATCGTGAACAATCACTCGCGCCGTATCTACAGAGATACGTTGCTCTCCGCCGATGGTATAATGGAACACATAATAATACATGCCTGCTTTGGTGTAGTCTTCCTTAAAACTTTGCCAGCTGCTTCTCGGCTCTAACGGCACATCGAGATAATCGACACTAATCACTTCCAAACCATTGCCGGTATCCAGAAGTTTTTCCCAATAAAAATCTTCTATCGCCGTAATAACAGTAGGTTCTGTTTGCAAACTAATCATCGCCGTATCGCCCTCCACACAAATCACCGTATTGCTGGTCGTTACTTTCACATCACTCATCGGCGTTTCTAAATAGTACCAAACCCAATTCGAGGTGTCGGCCGGACAGCCTGCGTTTTGCAATATAGCACGGAAACCAATCGTATCTTTGGTATAACCCGCCATCGGCAATGTATTGCCGTAATTACCCGGCAAGGTCGTAGCCCAACCGGTGTTAAAATCGGCAACAACCATAGAGTCATGACCATCGGAGCATTGACCCGTCAACGTTTGTTGCAGCAGAGCATCAAACACTCCGCCCGTCAAATGCATTTCGCCGGAATTGGTACCCTTAATGATTATTTTTTCTAATTCATTGATATAATCCGCTACATGAATTAATCGGCCCACATGCGATGAGTCGTTAACCGTTACCGATACTTGATCGGTTTCGGCATAACCGCAACTTTCGCCAAGTTTGGTCTCAACAAAACTGCGAACTCTGTAACTAAACGTTCCGCTTTGCGGCATCTCTACTCTCACAACCATCGAATCGCTCGTGATGGCCATATAACTGTTGGTGGCTATCCCTACACTGTTTATATAGGTAATTTGTAAACTATCGGCGCCGATTAAATTGGCAATTCGCAATTCTATCGAATCCAGTTTACAAATTGTATTGGTATCAACACTCAATCTCGGTGTTTCCGGTTTTTCCGTAACACGGAAATTCACAGCCATAGCCGTATCACTCGGACAGCCCGGATTTGAAAGCACATAATTAGCCTCGTAAGCGGCTTCCACAGGCAATGGCCTGTGAAGACCCATATTTTGACCATTAGCACCATCCATCAAAGACCAATTGGCAACATCTACGTCCCGATAAATCCAATTCCAAATTACACGTGCCGAATCTCGTCCGTATTTATTTCCGGTTATCTCGAAAACGGCATAACTGCCAAGTGGTGTCGTCGGGTCGGCACAAACCACTTGATCCGTTGGCGCTATAACACCTGCCTGCATCGTATCCCACACGTGAACTCTGGCTTGACCGGCATTGGCTATATCCGTACAATACGAGCTGTTGCTTACTTTCAAACGGAAGACATAATCGCCCCAAAGCAATGGCGGCGTTCCCAAACCGACAATACGGGATGTCGAAACCGGACGAACACTGTCTGTACTTGTGCCTTTAATACCCGTTGGCATAAATGTTCCGGCACTTCCATCGGCATTGGGCGAACTCAACATCCATTCCCATTGGCCGGTTACATAAACTCCTCCGCTGTTGACGCCTGTTTCCGGATTGCTGTTGGCATAGGCAAACACAATGATTGAGTCTGAGGTTATACACTCATCCAAACCATCCAAAGCTATCGGGTACATGCTTGGTGCAAATGGTTTAGCCATTACCGTTATTTTCACAGAATCATTATAGCTGGCTGAACACGCTCCGCCTCCATCTACCCCAAATTTGGCTCTAACCCAATAAGTAGTGTCCAAATGCGCTGTCGGTGGTGGCAACTCTGTGGTTGTAAAGATAATCGAATCCAAATTGGAAATCGCTATATCCACCCAACCGTCCGGTGTAGCCGGATCATTATTGCGTTGCCATGTAACCTGACCTTCTTTGCCGGGCTCCAACTTAACCATCGTGCTAACGGTGCCGGTCGGACAAATCGTATCGCTCATCACCGTGTCTATTTCGGCGGATTGATAACCGGAAATAACTTCTAACCAAGCTGCACTCCATATTGTATCATTACCGCAAGCGCCGTTGCTCACTACGGCATAAAACCGAATGCTGTCGGATTTAACATCCGGTAAATTCGGTATGCTAACCGCAACCGTGGTGTCAAACTCCGTGCTTGGATCATACGTGTAAGACGTCGTATCATCGGCGGCCTTGCTGTAATAGCCCCAAGTGATAAACGTAAATCTATCCGAGATCGGATTAACCGTATCGTAGTGCAACTGCACATCGCCTGGACAAATCGGACCGGTCGGCATAAATGTTACTTCGCCCTCAACCGGCAAACTGATTATCATTTTGGCCACCTCAGACGTATCGCTCAAACAAGTCATACGGCCATTGTAAACAATAGCCCGATAATACATCGTATCGCCGTCTTTCAAAGTAGCGCCATCCCAAGCATCCTTAAATGGTGCACTCACAACATCGTTATACGAAGGCTCAATTAAGTTAGTATTCCAACCATCAACACCATCGTTATACGGCTGTCCATACGTCCAATATTGCCAACGAATAATCAAACTATCGGGTGCATAATATTGAGCGCTGTCCAATTTAATCGTTTCCGTGCCGGTATAGCAAAGTGCTGCCGGATCGGCTGTCAATTGACCGGCTTGAGCACGAGCCAACGTGTCGTACTTCACACGGTTGGAGGTATCCGGCGGACAAACACCGTTCGTTACCACGGCATAAATATAGCGAGGCTCTCTAAACGTATTACCGGATGAGGCATATTTGAATGTCACTTCGCCCGGACTTGCTTCTTTTACTTTATTTACAGATGCAACTGTTGCCACCGAATCATACCATGCAATGGTGCGGTTACCCGTGGCTGCTGTCATGCCCGTTAAGGTCATTTCCGGCAAATCTTGTAACCGGATGCCGTAGCATACGGCCGTATCTTTACTCAATGTTCCGGCTTCGGAAAGCGAATCAACGGCTACTTGTACCGCTGCTGTTGTGTCTTCGCCACCGCAATCGCCCGGCTTACCTACAATAACCCTAATCCAGTGATCAGTCTTTTGAGCATCGGCAAGTTCAATACGAATGGTATCAGAGTCCTTTGCCGGATCTGTAAAATCAACGTCTGTTCCAATAGTCTGCCAGCCTCTTCCTGTGGTAGAGTCTTGCCAGCGCACATAGTCAAACTCATCGCTTGCGCCTTTCGTAATCCAGGCCACGATAGAATCGCCTTGGCAAACCTCAGAGCGTTCTACATTTACTCCGGATTCCAACTTCGTTACGCCTGTAATCTGAATGGTAATCAAATCCGATACTTTTGCTTCGCAACCATGAGTCGTTGCCGGATTGTTCAACTGAACACCGGCCACAGCTTTAAAACCATAATAGCCACTGCTTGCACTTGCTCCTAATCCGTCTGTAAATTTAAGCGTGTCGGTTGTTTTGCCCAAGAGGCCATTATGAGGGAGTTTGAAAGCCGGTACGTCGCAAGTTGTTATTGCAGTATTGGCATCAAAGCAGCGATACCACATCACCGTATCGACATTGGCCATAGTTAGAACCGCCTTATAGGTTTCTACTAAGTTCAAACAGCCGTCTACAAGAGGATCTGGATCCGTAACCAAAGTTGCCGTGATGCTCGGTTGCGCACGAACAATCATTTGAATGGCATTCGTTGTATCCGAAGCACAAACGCCAAAGTCCATGGCCAAGGCATAAATTGTGGTATCGGCTGTATTATAATTCTTGTTAAGCTCATTAAACTCGGTTGCAGCATTAGTTGCGTTCGCCGGATCAATTTCACTACCGACAGTTTCCCATGCCTCACTGGTTTTATTCCATTTCAGCCATTGATACGTTTCGGCCAAAGCCGCCGTTGCTGATGCAGCAGGCGCTGTTACGGTTATATCGTCCATCTCGCCGTCAACACACAATTGCGTGATGTTGCCAATGGTTGGCAATATGCCTGCCGATTGGATTTTCAACACCTGCACCGAGTCCGGCGATTGGCAACCGTTCACCCAAGCGCTTACGGCTATATTGTGGTTACCGGCTGTTTTGCCCGTCATGTCCAAGGTGTATTCCGGAGCAGCGTCATCATCAACGTTTGCCGTTACAACATTATCCACTTTCCAAGTCAAACTGTCTATACCGGTTATACTCGTCAATTCAAATGTAGCGGTGCCATCTACACAAATCGAATCTATCGGTTCCAAGGTCGGTTTCGCAGGAATAGGCTCTATCCAAAAACTGTCAACGGTAGTATCCGAAATACAACCTGTACCGAGTGGTAGAGCATACGCCACCACTTTAAAGATATGGTTGCCGGGAATAAATCCGTTCAAAGACATGCTTGTTGGAGCACCCGAAGTAGCGTCTGAATGAAACAGCGTTCCTGAGGCGTTCCAAGTATGAAAACGCACAACATTACCTGCCGGATTTTCAGATTTAGCCGAAAGTGTTATACTATAATTACCATTTTCCGTGGCACAAACCGTATCCGTTGCCGTAACCGTAGGGGCATCCACTTTTGCCTTGGTATAAGCGTAGGCCGTATCACTCACCGGATCGCAAACCGTTCCATAAGCCATCGTGAGGCGGAACCATGTAGTGTCGTTAAGCGTAGCCGGTTTATTGGCCGTAAACATCGCATTGGCCTCTGTGTTAGTATGGGCTATTTTTGAAAGCGAGTCGCCTGCACCATTAGTCAATATTTCCCATGTAGTGCCTTTGTCGAAAGATACATGCCAGAAGAAATAATCGGCATGTTGGCCGTTAGCTATCATCAAATTCGGCATAGCCGAGCCTACACACACCGGAAGCGGGTCGGTAAGAATGGGTTTTGTTAGCTTTTTGTTCACTTGCAGAATAGCCGATTCCGACAGTTCCGAAACGCAACCATCCACCGTATCTATGGCCGTGATGGCGTATCGGGTATAAGGCGTGCCCACTGTCGTTGGCGTGGTATACTCGTAATTGCTGCCATTGAGTGTGGTCGTTATCGCCGTACCTTCAGCAAACCATTGTGCTTTGGCGCCTGCCGGAAGTGCAGGATTAAAACTAAGTTCCACCATGCTACCTGCACAAACCGTATCCACATCAGAAATCACAGGTTTATCCGGGCGAGGTTTCACAACAAATATTGAGTCTTCTTCTTCGGATTTACAACCGTTGCGTTCAACCCAAGCGTAGAAATCATAGTTGCCTGCTGTTAGTGGTGGCGTTAACGGAGCGGTTATAGTAGCCGTTGTGCCTGAAATTGATGCAGAAAGCGTATCTGCACCGGTAAATAGATCGACTTTATTATAGAAATAGACCGTTCCCGTCGTGGCGGTAGTGGCCGTAAGTTTAACTTGATTGTCATACGTACAAATCGAATCGCCTACAATCACCGGTTTACTTGGAATGGCATTAATCACGAAGGTTTTCGTGGCCTCGCCTTCGGCTCCATCGGTAAGTCTTAGCGTAAATGTAACATCATTAATAATCGTAAATAAGTCCACAAGTTTGCTAACCGGGAATGTAGTATCCGGAGCTGTATATTCTAAAAAGTTCGTAATATCCTGATACGAAGTTCCTCCATTGTTAGACACTTCCCATTTCAGCGGGGCTGTATATTTATCCGGCGTAGGGATATTAAATATCCGCACCGCTGTGGCATTGGCGCAACTGTCGTCCACTTCAAATTCCAAATCGGATACGGGGCATCCGCCTTCGGTAATCGTTATGGTGGCGGTCGATATACATGTCGCACCGTTCAATGCCGCACCATAAACCTCAGCTTTCAACGCAAATGATTTAGCGGCGGTAGTCCAGTTGGCCACCGTGCTCACAGTGTCGAATTTAGCACCGGTCATCGTTACCGATTTGGTAAATGTTCCAACTCCGGCTGCAGATGGCATAGTTCCGTTCACTAAAAGTTCATCAGCCGCATACCATTTTATCGCACTGTAATCATTGCTTTGTCCGGTTAGATAAGCCTTGAACGGCAAGAATCGACAAAGTTCGTCTACTTCAATAGTGCCTGCGTCCGGCAAAGCCCGAACAATATACTTGCCATACACCGTATCTGAGAAACAACCTCCTCCATCGCCTCTGGCATACACACCAAAAGTAATGGTTGTGTCGCGCTCAATAGCGCTCAACGCTGTGGTTGCAATAGCGGTTTTGGTTCCGGATGTTACCGATGCAAGTTGAGTTCCGGCTATCGAATCCGTGAAATACAACGTCAAGTTACTGCCGTCCGACATAGTGGATATGGCACTCAATTCAACCGATTCTCCCGCACACACCGTATCGGTTGTAAGGGTGTTTGGATTAGCCGGTTGCGGACTTAATACAATCATCGTTGAATCCACCGAATCCGCACAAGAGCCGTTGCCCACCACGATTTTAAACCAAGTGGTGTCCGTAATAATCAGACTGCCTTTGTTGTTGGCAAATTCAGTATTGGCTGACACATTGCCTTTATAGTTAGAGGGCTGATCCACTCCAAAACCGGTAATCTCAGTGCCAAACGCTACCCATTCTTGGCCTTTTTCTTTTACAAACCATTGGTAGGATTCCGCATTATTAACGCCATTTACCGTAAGCGATTGTTTTAGCGTGTCGCCCGCACAAAAGGCCATATTCGGATTGGTAATGGTAACTTGACCCAATTGGCCTTTCACACTCACGTCCACAGGAGCCGAAGTGTCCCAGCAACCGTATTGCGATACTTTGGCATTGATGGACCGTGTGAAAGCACCGGTTTGGTCGCTTGCTTTTATCTCATGAGAATATGTACCATCGCCGTTGTCTTTAAAACCGGTAAAAACTTCACTGCCATTAACAACCCAGGTCAACACATTACCACTTTGCACCGCAGTTGTTAACGTAAGTTTAACCGAATCGCCATTACAAACTTCATCTTTATCCACCGTTATCTCCGGAGCCGTCAGTGGCTCGCGAATTACAAAAATGCTGTCTTTTACGGTGTCTTTACAGCCGTTGGCAGTGGTTACCACCACAGAGAATGTATAGTTACCTTGTGCAGGACTATTTAATTTAGTCAAGTCTATCGGCGCTTTCACACTAACATCATTACCCGATGCCACATTCGCAAGGGCCGATGAAGTTAAGAAGTAACTGCCTATAAAATCAAACTTATTGGTGTTAGCAGGGCCCGAAGCGTGCAGCGTTACCGTATCGTCATAATTACAAATGGTATCGCCTTTCACTCCAAGAAGTTCCACACCCAACACCGGTTTGTGCCAAATGGTTAAATTGGTCGATTTGATTGTTCCGGCGCCATTGGTAGCCAAAATGGTTACGGTGGTATCTCTGCCGTCCTTATTGGCCGGAAAATCAGTTTTATTGAAAATAACTTTACTGTTGTCTGTGGGATGCACTGTTGGTGTTACTGCTGTTTCTGTACCACCGGCAACAATCTTCCATGTCAAGCCCGCAACTTCAGCATTATTCACACTCACCATCACGGTATCAAATCCCTCGCAACGGTCGGCCGGTTTGTTCAGCGAAAACACATCAAGCACCACAATCCCCACCTTAGCCGTATCGGCACAAACGGGCGTAAAACTACCACGAGTAACAATTACCAAAGCCGTATCGGCGCCAACCGTAAGGTCTGTTCCGTCGGTGGTTGAAGTCGGATTTCCGGTGTTTGGTTTTTGCAAAAGCGGATACGGTGTGGTTACCGTTGTGCCTTTCGGCAAATTGCCTGCTGTTAAATATGCAGGGAACGTCAGTGCATCACCCAATGAAATGGTATCCGGATTTTTGCTAAATGCAATAAGATCGGCATTGGGTTTCTTTTGATAAATCCACGTAATCAAATCGGTGGGGTCATGACGAATATCCTCGAACGTAAACTTTAACGTATCGGGGTCGTTGTCGCCATCATACAGGGTTTTAATCACATTGTCCGGAATGGCAAACGTGCCCATCGTGTTTCCACTACCGTCGGGGTTAAGGCCTTCCGAAAAAGTTATGCTACTGTAAGGCGTACCATTTTTCCACAAGTCTGTGCAAGCATCGCCCGAACATACTTTAAGGGTCATCACATTGCCCACTAACATATAATCCGTAACATTAACAAAAACTGTATCCGCTTCGCAAAACTCGCCTGTTTCCGGCGTAGGGTCGCCATCTATTGGTGGGAACACAATATACGGGCCTTCGGGACAACTTGTTTCATCGAATACCATCACCACCTCCATTGTGCTATCGCACCCCGTAGCCGTGTTAGTTACCGTTACCTCAAACTTACGATTGAGTGGGTAAGTAAGAACACCTAATGTAGGATCATCCGATGCCTGTGCCGTTCGCATCAGATAGTTAGAGTTAACCATATAGGCTCCGCCCGTTGTTATGGTTTCATTCTTTGAGGCTCCGGCTTCTTCTGTCAACACCCATGTGTAGGTATAATCGGCAGGATTGCCCGTAAGTCCGTTCACTGTCAACGTATGGTCTTCCATCCAGCACGAGTCGGTATTATCCACCGTATAGCCCGGTTTCTCGTTCACTGTAAACGGTTTCGAGGCCGTATCCCAACAGCCGTTGGTATTGGCTGCATAGGCATATAAGGTATAATCGCCCGGAGCCAGCACCACGCCGGTAACTTCTTTTGCTTTACCGTCTGCCGGTGTTCCTGTGGTAATAAAATTAGCGCTGCCATCCGTGCCCGGAAAAGCCGTATGCCACGAATAGGTTGCGCCTGCTGTTGCTGCGGTCTCCGTCATGGTCAAAGTTACGGCCACCCCTTGACAGCCCGATGCCACGCTACCGGTTGCAGCCGTAATATCCGGACTTTCCATATAACCATAATATATAGACGCCGACGTGTCATATACACTATTAAGCACATTATAGCCAATAATGCGCCATTCAATTGAGTCGCCCGGCTGCATGGATAAGGTTGCAGGTTCAAAGGCCGTACCCCCCGGCGCACCAACACACAATTCCCCGTTCTTAAGGCCACCACTTCCACAAGCATCAAAAAGCGTATACGTCCCGCTCCAGTTGGCAGCAGCTTTTGTCCAAATCCTGTATTGATATTTGTATTGGTCCATTTGAATATCGTCGGGATTTTTAAGGATATTCACAACCGACGCCACATTCGAGCATTCGCCCCAGCGCGGTGCAATGCTACCGCCTTCCCCATCATCAAACGCGATAGTACCAATGCGGTTAGTGTTAAGTTTAATGGTTACCGGCTCACCTACCTTTGGCATACAGGTTGGAGCTAATCTGAAATGATAGTTTACACGATATTGTGTAATCGGACTGGACGAGGGCGGCAAGGCAATAACAGAATCCATACTGTAAGGATTCGTTGTTGCTACTCCCGATTTGATAGTTCGCCATACCGTTTCTCCATCTAACAGATATTCCCAATACGGCAAGAAACTCTCACCTCGTGAAGTATAAGCAGAGTTATAAGTAACAAAATTATATGTTCGTAATTGCGGATTTGTTTTTATTACGGTATCTTGACCCGGATTAAGCATCGCTTCATCTCCAAATTCGCCCGATAGATTTCGAGAAGTTAACACAGCAAGTGGCGCCGAGGTCATAATATCATCAAACAATGCAAGATTGGCATCAGCCGCACCTGACAACAGTTTAGAAGTGGCTCCCGTATATGCATTATTTGCTGCTCTATTCGGAGATCCTGCATTTGTCGCACTAACTGTACCATGATCTTCAGTAATTGGCATATTTCCACAAAGCGCAAAAATACGTCCACTATTAACTGCCCAAGTCCCCCATGTATTTATTTCTGCCAATAGGTTTTTCATCTGATCTCGACCTGTACCATCATTTGCAGGATAAATCTTTAATGTTGATGTATATATGCTAATGGGATCTATTTCGGCTATAATCTGATCATAGCCAAATGAAGAATTTCCATCTAATCGGCCTAATATCGGTCCCATCATAGTAATGTAGCCTCCTGGGGATGTTGTTGTTGTGACAACATTTTCAAATATCTGATAATCTAACGCTCCATTATCTTTCAAAGATTCTGGACTACAACCTATAGTATAATAATCTGGAGAAGATTGCTTTAATCTAATTACCCAACGCCAGTATTTCAGCATTGATGGATCTGTATTTAGAGGCATGCTTGCTTTTAAGAAAATCGTATCACCACAAGCAATTACATCGCCATACATATTCTCTTCAGCAGGATTGACATTTCCCATCCCTCCTTTTATCAATTTTGTTGATTGGTATGCGCAACCGTTAAACGATGTCCCAACAACCCAAATACTATCTCTTATACCCGGCGCAGGTGTTGTTGGCCCAGCTAACAAAAACGAATAAGAAGGATCCATCAAAGTTTGTTCACGAGATGCTCCAAAATTATGGAACACTGTATATTCACTAAAGAAATCTGTAAGAAAAAGAACGGAAGTACCCGCAGCATTATACGTACCTGTAGGTCTCACATATTGAGGACTATTAATCATCGTATTATTACCTGTCCCCATTGCCGAATTATATGCAAAAATCGCAAACGAATCCCCCACTGCAGACTTTGCCCAATCAGTCGGCAACGTCTCAATCTCCAAATTCACTGTATCCACCGCCTCGCCACCGCAGCCATCTTTGAGGCGGATGATGAGTTGGGAGTTTTCTGTCATATAGGCAGCTTTCACGGTAATCCTTAAGAGTCCGGTTTTTTTACCATGAAAATGCTGATCTGCCGGCGTACCGCTAAAGTCTTCGTATTCCAAAGCATCGGTTTCTTCTGTTAAATTCGTTTCCACAGAACCTATCTTCTGTATAATTTGCCAAGTAGTTGTCGGCTCAGAAAAATCCACCCCCGCATCACAGTTCGTTTGAAACTGCACAGTAAGTTTTTCGTAGTCTTGGTTTACGCAAGCAATATCCGAATCGTCTTTGAGGTTCACTTTGGCATCAAGGGTCATTTGCCCTTGGATGGCTATAGTGTCGCTATTCACTCGGCAGTTGTAGCGGCTCTCGAAGTATTTGGCTTGAGCTGTAAATTTACCCTCGCGAGCAGGGAAATTGATAAACATTTTGCTCGCATTCGAATTAGTAATGCCCGATGGCACTGTCCATGCGTTTGTATTGGTATAAATCGAATCGCTAAATATCATCCCTGCAAAACCTCCGGTCGGATTCGCTGTAGCACTGCCCGGCATACCCGTTAAAGACGCATCTGTACCCACAAAAAACGCCAATCGCACCTGTGCTCCCGCATCAACAGAATAGATGCGGTTGCGGTCATTTGCATCCTTCGTAGGTGTGTTAAATTCCGAAAACGGACTAGCTTGTTGCGTCAAAAACAACTTAAACTCCGGAAACGACGGCGCTCCAATCCGTGCGGCTTTGCTGCCGCTGCCTTTTACGCCAAAGGGCGAACCGAGGTTGAGGGAGTCGATGCCTTCGCCCTGACTATTGCCTGCACGGATGCGCAGTTTGGCGCCATCCAAGGCTTTGGCCACTGCGTAAGGGATAGTAATTGTGTCGACAAATTCTTCGCTGCAAGTTGATGCGGACGCCAACGGGTTGCAAGAGCCCGTGTGCGTAACATTCGTATATTTGTCTTCGGTGCCATTGGTATTGAAACGAAGCAAATATTGATTCTCATTCCATGTTTGGCCATTATCGGTTGAATACTCCAAACTCCAAACATCCAGAGGATCGCCAGCCGAAGTGCTTACCGTTATCTTCAAATCCTCGCCCGGGCAAACTGTGTCTTTCATGACGATTTCTGAACTGGGGGGGCCTAAGAACGTTATTCCACCCATCAAAAAGGAGTTGAAACCGTTTTCTTTATAAGTCAAGAATGGCGCTTCCGGGTCATAATTGGTGGTGTTGGGATTGGCGATATTAGGCCATTCCATTGGACCCATGGTTGAAGAGGTTGGGGTTGGAAATGTCCAGTTCTGACTGAGGGGATTTGTATTTAAAATATTGGTCGAATTTTGATTGGTACCAACTCTTTCATTAACCATTATTCTTCCTTCTAAATTTTGCAAATAAATTTGATGAAAGTTCACTCCCGCACAGATACCCGAATTGGTTGTCTCTCCATAGTTTGAGCAGCCCGAAGCATCCACCGGATAACACTCGTCCATCGTTACATAAAACGACTTCGGCTCTGTGGCATCCCCAATATAAAACGGATAGGAAAACATTACATCCCAACCGTCAGCAGTAGAACCAAGAGGTGTATATGTCCAAGTCCAAGTTCCTCCGGAGCAGGACGAATATTCCAAACCGGGTCTATCACTGGTGTTACCCACTCCAAAACCTGCAGTTCGTCCCGGGACAGAAATAGGCGATGCACCTGCAAACGATAATCCCGACACCATGCTTCCACTGGCGGGAATATGCCTTGCGGTTTCTATGCTTCGCGTAAAGGTGCCGTCATCGTTCATCTTCCAAATGGCAAAATTCATGGAAGACGTTCCATTGAATCCAACGCCTTTATTCCTCAATTCTGCCGGCAGTTTGATATAAACCAAGAGATTGATCACTTTTTTGTTGGGATCGGTTTCGGCCTTAATCAGATTAAACTCCTCTTTGGTCATGAATTTATGCTCTATCTTCCATTCAAACTTACTGCCTGAATTTAAATTCATATTCGCATAAGTTACCTGCGCCCACGCTGTTTTAGCGGTGAGGGTGAGTATGGCGAGAAGAAAAATGGAAAAGCGTAGGGGTGATTTCATAGTTATGAATTATGGGTTATGAATTATGAATTATGAGTGAACTTTGAATCGTGAATAGGGATTAGTGGACATATTCGGGTTGTGCGTCGTATTTTCCGGTGTATAGGTTAAGCGGATTTACATCTAATTCGTTGTCCCCCCAGCATAGCGTTCCGTCTTCAAGATGGAAGTTCTTTACTAATTCGGGGTTTGCAAACTTGTGTATAACCGGATGTTTTTGGGCAAAAAACGGCTCAAGATTTACAACTCGAACAGTTTGATCGTAGAATGTAACCTCAAAGAGATAATCGCCGAGATATAGAGCATGCTTGATCATGGCTTGATGCGTTTTGTGATGATAATGGGCTTAAATTTCATATCCTTGCCGTTTTTACTTTGCTCCCAAGCAAAAAGGATAGCGTTTTTGTATGTTTCAATGAATAATTTTAGTTCTCGTTCTTTTGCCGGAGTGAATTTTCCGCGTATCGTTTCGTAATCGATGCTGATTATTAAGCCGTCCTTAATATGCATCTCTACCTTGATTTCATTTTCGCCATAGACAGCATGTACATGTACCGGTTCATGGTCGCCATAAAACAGGCGGATGATGATTCCCATATATTCGTAAAGCTTTGGCATATCTTAAATCTATAATTACACACGTATATGACACGCAAAGATAGGAAAAAAAAATGAAATTTGCAAGTTTTTTCTTTTTACCCTGCACCTCGTACCCGCTCGCATAGCGAATCCGCACTCCGCATAGTGCAATTCCATCAAAAAACGCACTTCACATAGTGCATATATGTAAAATAATTCGTATCTTTGCAAAAAAGTTATTCAAAATGGAGCAGTTAAGTAAAAATTTCAAAGCCTTATTATCGCTTACACCGCTTGATTTTAAACGGTATCTGTATTCGGAAGTGGCGTGGAGCGACCGGATGATTGGCCTTATTGGGCCTCGCGGAGTGGGCAAAACAACCCTGATTTTGCAATATATCAAAGAAAATTTGGACGTCAACAAAACACTTTACGTGCAAGCCGATGATATTTATTTTGCCAATCATACCTTGGTTGAACTCGCAGAGGAATTTTCTAAAAACAGAGGGAAATATTTGTTTATCGACGAAGTTCACAAATATACCGGATGGTCGCAAGCCTTGAAATCTATTTACGATTATTTCCCGCAAATGAACGTGGTTTTTACGGGCTCGTCTGTTTTGGATATTCTCAAAGGTAGCGCTGATTTGAGCCGTCGTGCATTGATGTTCCAAATGCAGGGACTTTCGTTTCGAGAATATCTCTTTTTATTTCACCATATCAAGATTGAGCCATACCGTTTACAGGATATTTTAGAGCATAAAACAGATAACTTCCCGGTTCGTCATCCACTGCCGCTTTTTAAAGATTATTTGCGACGTGGCTACTACCCATTCGGAACCGATGATACTCTATTTCTGCACCGTTTAAACCAGATGATTATTCAAACCTTGGAAACCGATATTCCAATGTATGCAAATATGACCCTTTCAACCGGAAAAAAACTTGGCAAACTCTTAAAAATTATCTCGCAAAGTGTTCCTTTCAAACCTAATTTCACAAAAATAGCAAGCCTATTGGAGGCCAGTCGCAACCATATAGATGATTATTGCTACTTTATGGAACAGGCGGGGTTGATTATGCAGCTGCGTGATAAAAGCGAAGGCATCGGACAGTTGGGAAAAGTGGATAAAGTTTACATCGACAACGCCAATCTGATTTATGCTCTGGCAGAGGAAAATCCAAAGACGGGAAACATTCGCGAAACGTTTTTTCTCAACCAAATGCGTGTGAAGAATAAAGTTTACCGTTCTGATAAAGGCGATTTCAACATCAACAATATAACGTTTGAAGTGGGCGGAAAAAGTAAAAACCAAGACCAAATCAAACACCTGAAAAAGGCTTACATTGTGAAAGACGACATCGAATACGGCTACAACAACATCCTCCCCCTGTGGGCCTTTGGCTTGAATTACTAAACGTATTCACTGCGCCTCGTGGCACACTTTTAACCCTTGACCTTTTGACCCTTTTACCTCGCACCCCGTACCCAGCCACCTCGCACCTCTTGCACAGCAAGTCCGCAATTACAGATTCTTCCACGACACAAAACGTCCCCTTTGCGTGGTGTAGTCGGTGTCGCCCCCGTAAACAACGGATAAATTTTCTTTTTTGATTCCGCTGATGGACCGAAAGAGCTCTAAATTCGCAAAAAAATCAGGTTTCATGGTAGCCGATGATTTAATCTCTATGGCCTGCAACTGCCCTCCCGTTTCTATGAGTAGATCCACTTCATGTTTGTTCGAGTCTCGCCAAAAATAGAGTTGGGGTTCTTTTCCTTCAAAGAAATGGGTCTTTACAATTTCAGAAACAACCATGTTTTCAAATAATTCTCCTCTCAGATAATGGGTGGAAAGTTGATCCGAATGCTCTAATCCAAGTAAGGAAGAGACCAACCCGGTATCGTAAAAATACAATTTAGGCGATTTGGTCAAGCGTTTGTTAAAGTTGTTGTGATACGGTTTAAGCAGAAATAGCACATAACTGCTTTCTAAAAGTGATAGCCAGGCACGAGCGGTTGGCACCGTTATTTCGGCGTCGTTGGCAAGCGATGAAAGGTTTATCAATTGCCCAACCCTTGCTGCACACAACTTCAAAAAACGAACAAACTGCGAGAGATTGGCAATATCCCGAATCGTGCGAATATCCCGATCAATATACGTTTGGATATAATGCGGATAAAAGTCGGTAGGCTCAATCTGTTTGTCGTATATCCGCGGATAACCGCCCGTATACAACCATGTATTCAAATTTTGAGGCAAAAGACCCGCTGTTTTTAGTTCCGAAATCGAAAATGGCGCTAACTTCAACACAGCAGTCCGACCGGCCAAGCTTTGTGTAATATTTTGCAAAAGAAGAAAGTTGTGAGACCCCGATAAAATGTACATGCCCACTTCGTTTTGAGCGTCAACCTTAGTCTGGATATAGGAAAAAAGTTCCGGCACATACTGCGCTTCATCAATAATGGTTTTTGAACCAAAATTCTCCAAAAAACCACGCGGATCATCTTTGGCCATCATGCGCATATCCAAATCTTCCAAACTCACATATCGGTAGTTGGGAAAAATTGATTTTAGCAGGGTGGATTTACCGCATTGCCGACTTCCTGTAAGCGTTAAAACCGGGTACTTCGTTGCTAAATAGTGAAGTTTCTCTGTGATTATTCTCGACACCATAATATCTTAATTTTGATGCAAAGATAACCTTTTTTATGCAAATATGCAAATTCGATTTTACGATTTGCATAAACACCACCCGCGCACGCCGTACCCAGTCACCTTGCACCCGAAAGGGCGAATAACATTCGCCCTTTCGTCATTCTTTTTTGGGGGTGGTTTTTTTGCGTTTTCGGATTCGTAGTGCGATTTCGATGATTAGGCCGATGATGGCACAGATGTGTTCGGGATTGATGTTTTTTAGTTTCATGTTGATGATTATGGATTATGGATTATGATTTATGAATTATGATTTAAAGGGTCAAGGGTGGCTTCGGCTCCGCTCAGCCACCGGAATGTGGTCGTTGAGCGGAGTCGAAACGCACCCGGTTTAGTTAGGAACCGTTACGTTGCAGATTGCTCGGCTCGTTGCCACTCGCTTGCCGTCTTCGGAGATGAAGCCGATGTAGATGTGGATGGTATCGCCTGCCCAGTGGCTGACGGAGCATTCAAATCCTGCTTCAACACGCGCAACGTGATCATAAACCAGCATGTTTTCACTTTTGTCGGGATTGATTACGGCGAGCAAAAGTTTGTCTTTCTCTTGTGCATTGCCGGTACCGCTGTTGTCTTGCCATGACACTTGCAATCGGCCATCGTTGATCTTAACTTCAGGTTCTTCAACCGGCGTAAGATGTCCTACCGAAATCACAACCTTTTCGTAGTTGATTTCATAGTTTGGATACTCGCCTGAGATAGCGCTGAATATCGTGTGTGCCGTGGCAGCATTGAAGGCCGACCGCCCTTTTGTGTAATGTTTCCACCCTTGCCGCAATAGCGGCGTCATTGGTTTTAGGAAATTTATAACGGTTGCGAGTTTGCGTTGCTGTTGGAGTTGCAACAGCGATGCGGGCTTTTTGCTTTTGCGAGGCAGCGATCGCATGTAGTTAATGTTTTTCCAACTTGAACCGACTACGGTTCCTACTTTTCCGGAGAATCCACCGAGGATTCCTTGATTGATTTGTCCCATGTTTTTTTGTTTTTAATGGTTAAATTTGTTAATTTGTTTCGCTGTTTGGTCGTGCGCGCTACGCCCTTACAAGCATTTTTGATGGACTTTGTTCATACTTCATTCGAAGATTGTTCAGTCGTTCTTCAGTTGTTCTTCAGTCATTGTTCAGTTGCTATCTGAAGAACAACTGAAAGAGTACAGAAGGAATACTGAACCAAATTCGAACCATGTCTGTGCGAACTGAATCCGAGTGCAAAATTACAACATAAAGAGGCTTACAGGGGGGTGTACAAGGGGGTGTAAATTTCAAAATTAAATGCGAAGTCGAAACATTTCAGACTTTAATATACCGAATTGCAATCTATCGCCATTTGGAGGTTTAAATTGTTTAGGATGGTATTGGCTTCTTGGATTTGTTTGCGGTGAAAGGTTGAAAAGTGTATTCCTTTTTGCATTTCGTTGTGGATGTGCACATAACTTTTCCCGGTAAGGAAGGCTATTAGTTTGCAAATTTTTGTAAGGTCGTTGTGCGCCTTACCTGCGTTTAAGGCGGTTAGAAATTGGGTTATGATTGCGGCTTGAATTTTAACGGGAATCCTGTTTTCGTCGCACTCTTCTTCGGTTGGTGCACTTGCGGCGACTGCAACGGGTTTCGACGGATGGAGCTGCTGCAACAAGCGTTGGTCTAACTTTTGGGCGACGCTTTCGGCGAAGATGCTAACGAGTTGGTTTACGTCTACGAGGACGGGGTGGGATGGATTTTGTTTTGTTTTCATAATAATGAAGATTTTAAGTTGATGATTTTTTTTACTTATCATCTTCATAACGCTCAATTGGCGATTTTCGTATAGGATTGTTGATAACTCTTATAACTTTTTCAAAACGCCATTGTTGATAAATTCTTACGAAAAATTTGCAGGTGTGTATTTTTTTTTGTACTTTTGTGAACTTGGAATTATAAAACGGACTATTCACAATCAAAACCCACACTTGTTATGAAATCTATTATTACCCTTGCAATTGCCCTGTTTATCGGAGTTTCCGCATATTCGCAAAGCACGTTTTTGGATCTGACGATTGTCGAATCGTCGAATTATAACAAACCTATCGGCAACTTTTCGTTTTCAAATTTTGAAAGTACGTTTAAAATTACATCGCCCAATCGGCCGGTAGTGGCTGAAACCAATATCAACCGGGCTTTGCAACTTTTTCTGAATATTTTGGAACCTCACAAATCCTATATCATCCAACATGAACCAACGTATTATTTCGTGTTTCAATACGATACCAAGGAGAGTCGCTATTTGGTGATGAACAACTCTATCGGCGAAAAAAACGAAGCGTTGTATTGCCCGGAGTTTCGCCAAGCGGTTCGGGAGATGCATACGTTGTTGAGTACGTTTTACAATAATATTCCTATGGTTTCGGTGAAGGAGTATAAGTAAGGTTCGGGGTGCGAGGTGGCTGGGTACGGGGTGTGCCAAGTGGTGCAGCAAACGAAGTTTACGAAGTCGAGACATCTCATTGCTATAGTGATTCTTGCATTTTTAAAATGGTAAATTCAGTCAATGAACTGACAGAATTTATATAAATTTAGTCAATGAACTGACTAAATTTATATAAAATTTGTCAATTCAAAAACTTTTTTGTATCTTTGTGGTCGTTTATAATTAATCTAACGTTATGAATACCATTACAAGAAACCTTCAAAAGCGCATCGTTAAAAGCCTAAAGCCAAATCATGTGGTTTTAATCTTTGGCGCAAGGCGTGTGGGCAAAACCATACTGATGAGCCAAATTGGCGAACAGTTTAAGGGTAAAAAAATGATTATGAACGGCGAAGATTACGACACGCTAGCGTTGTTGGAAAACCGCAGCATCAGTAACTACCGTAATTTGTTGAATGGTGTTGATCTTCTCATTATAGACGAAGCTCAACACATTCCCGACATTGGAGCCAAACTCAAATTGATGGTGGATGAAATCAAAGGTGTTCGCATTATGGTTAGTGGCTCGTCGTCGTTTGATTTATTCAATAAATCGGGGGAACCTTTGGTTGGACGTGGTACACCCTTTCTCCTAACCCCTTTTTCGCAGTCGGAAATCTCGCAATGGGAGAACAGGCTGCAAACCCAACAAAACATGGAAACACGCCTCGTCTACGGCTCCTATCCCGATGTGGTTTTGATGGACAGTAACGAACAGCGAAAAGAGTATCTAAAAAATATCGTCAATGCTTATCTATTGAAAGATATTTTGATGGTGGACGGACTAAAGAATGCCTCAAAAATGAGTGAGTTGTTACAGCTGATAGCCTTGCAAATAGGCAGTGAAGTATCTTACGAAGAACTTGGCAAGCAGTTGGGCATGAGTAAAAACACCGTGGAAAAATACCTTGATTTGCTTTCAAAAACATTCGTCATATTTAGGCTTGGTGCGTTTAGCCGTAACCCGCGAAAGGAAATCACCAAAGCCGGTAAGTGGTATTTTTATGATACGGGGGTGCGCAATGCGCTTATTGGCGCCTTTAATTCGTTGCCTATGCGGCAAGATATTGGGAAACTTTGGGAAAATTACATCATCAGCGAACGAATGAAAAAAAACCTAAATGAAAATTCGGATAAAAACCTCTATTTTTGGCGCACTTACAGCAAGCAAGAAATCGATTTAATCGAAACCGACGGGGATAAGATCTCGGCGTTTGAAATCAAGTGGGGCGACAAACAGCCCAAAACGCCGTCTTCCTTTTCGGAAAGCTATCCTCAGGCCACGTTTGAAGTGGTTAATCGGGGGAATTATTTGGGGAGTTTTTTTAATTCTTAATTTTTTTTGTATCTTTGCAGAATGAACCTGCATGGAAGGTATAAATAATAATTAACGAATAAACAAAAAATGAAAACAGCACATGTATTTCCCGGACAGGGAGCACAATTTACGGGTATGGGCAAGGATTTGTATGACACACAATCTATTGCTAAAGAATTATTTGACAAGGCTAACGAGGTTCTTGGATTTCGGATTACGGACATCATGTTTGAGGGCACGGAAGACGATTTGCGCCAGACACGTGTAACCCAACCTGCCGTGTTTATCCATTCGGTGATTTCTAACCTTTGCAACCGCACGGCCAAACCGGATATGGTGGCCGGTCATTCGCTTGGCGAATTTTCTGCTTTGGTGGCTGCCGAAGCGCTTTCGTTTGAAGACGGCTTGCGCCTTGTGCAACAACGTGCCAATGCGATGCAGGGGGCTTGTGAGCAAAATCCGTCTACGATGGCGGCTATTTTGGGCTTGGATGATGCTGTTGTGGAACGCATTTGTGCAGACGTGAACAGTGCAACGCCTGTGGTGGTGGCTGCTAATTACAACAGTCCGGGACAAGTGGTGATTTCGGGAAACATCGAGGCTGTGAACATCGCCTGCGAAAAACTCAAAGAGGCCGGCGCTAAACGTGCTTTGCCGCTCAAAGTGGGAGGGGCTTTCCATTCACCGTTGATGCAACCTGCTGCCGAAGAATTGGAGCGTGCTATTAAAAACACGGAATTTAAGACACCTATCTGCCCGATTTATCAAAATGTGGATGCATTGCCGCATACGGCTCCTGCGGAGATTCAAAAGAACCTTATCGCTCAACTGACGGCTCCTGTGCGTTGGACACAGATGGTGCGCGCAATGCTGGCGGATGGTGCGGAAGAGTTCATTGAATTTGGTCCGGGTACTGTTCTTACGGGGTTGATAGCGAAAATACGGTAGGGCTTTGGGTGCGGGGTGACTGGGTACGAGGTGCGTACTTACCCCGCACCATTAAGATTCGCAAAGTGAAACAACCGCAGCGCCGACTTCGCCGCCTAAGGGAGGGTTTAGTTTTTGGATGCTTATGCGGATGTTTGAGATTTGTGGAAACTCAACTTTCAAGGCATCTATCGTGCGGCGTGCAACATATTCTAAAAGATTTGAGGGTATCAGCATTTCACGCTTGATGATTTGGTATACGTCGAGATAGCTTACGGTGTCGGCGATATGGTCGGATCGCTCGGCTTTGGACGTGTCGGCATCAAAGGCAAGGTTCACACGGAAGTGCGTGCCCACTGTGCGTTCGGCTTCGAAGCAACCGTGGTGGGCGAAGAAATTTAAGTCTGTTAAGGAGATGGTGGCCATATGCACAATTAGTGTGCCAGATGTTTTTTATCAGCAGCCAACTTATAGGCCAACATTGCGATAGCCCACACCCCTAATAACGATAACACTATAATTGCATTTGTCATAATGATTATTTTTTTCTGTTTATGTATAAAAGTCCAACTGTAAAAAAGAGTGCAGCGATTAACAACCCAAAGACATAAAGCATCCATATTTCGCCAAATGATCCTAAAAAAGAACTGATCACAATTGCCGTTACGATGTATTTTGCCACATCCATCAGCCAATCACCTATTTTTTCATTTGTTTTCTTTTCATTAGTCATCTATATTGCCATTGAATTCCGTTACAAAGATACAATTTCTTTTTGAAATGAACAAACTTTTATTAATGAATAGTAGAAAATCACTAATCACTATTTCGTTACAACAACCTTTTCAATTGAAGTTTCTTTTTGGTCTTTACTGATGGTTTCCATGCGGAGGACGTAGACGCCGCTTGGTATGGTTTCGGCCGATAGACGGCTGCGGAAGATACCGGCATTTTGACGTTCGGAAGCCACTACCGTACTCACTTCAACACCCAAGAGGTTGAACAATTTGATGGTTACCACCGACTCGTCGTGGGCTACCGAATACGTAACATCGGCACGCTCTACCATCGGGTTAGGAATCACGGTGATAATCTTCGATTCGTTGACTTGACCGGTTGGCACCACGGCAATTTCTTCGCTGCCGGACGTCATCGTATCGGTTACAAGGACTTCTTCTTCAAGGATGGAGTCGAGGATCGTAATCGGCAAATTATTGTCGATAACGATAACCGGCAGTGCAAATTTGAAGGCCATATCCGGTTTATAACGGATGTCGCTCACACCGGAGTTATAGGTTTCGAGGACGAACTCAACCGGCAAGTTCTTGATGCGTTTCGAGCGGTTTACTTTCAATACGAGGTTGAACATCACATCGCCTTTTTGAACGATGGTCGGTTTACCGCCATTCGGCACCCAAGTGATACGAACTTGATCACCAATAATATTGTAAACCAAATTACCACCAACCAATGCCGTTTGAACGCTCAATACTTCCACATCGCTGCTTGGCACCGTGATGAAGAGTTGTGCCGAAGTGATAATGCTTGTGTTGCGCGAGAAGATCGGCATGCTCACGAATTGGTCTTCGCCGTTCACATAGAGAGTATCCATGCTATCAAAGTTATGGGTTGGAGCTACGTATTCCGGAGCTCTGCGAGATGATGCTCTGCGTCTTGAAGACATACTACCGCCTGACGAAGGATCAGCCCATGACGGACGAGTAAATAAGTCTGCAACAGATCCTCCCACACCATATTCTTTATCTTGTAAATAATCCATACCCGTACCGGTTAACGCACCCACAACACCTCCTTGTATGTAAGGTTCCGGAACATAACTTATATCCACATCTCCTACCATCACACCATAGATATGATCGTCTAATACATCTTCATAAACATCAAATGTATCGATGCTATATTTCCAATCCAATGTTTTACTATTTAGAGTATTATGGGTGTATTCACCCAAGATTCCCGTAACACGGCCTTGAACCGTAGTTGCACTTCCTGCAACAAGGTTATACCAGTTTCCACTCTTACCGGAGACAACACCTTCTACCTCGTTCGGGTTTGAAGCTACAAAAATCATCGTCTTCTTCATCAAATCTTCACTAGTTCCATTTATCATTATATATGGTTTCGGAAGCGTACCTGTAACCCAAGCCTGAATAAGTGTAGCATCAACTGCAGCCAATCCATAACCGGATAGATATATAGTTTTTTGTAACGAAACTCCCGTAGTATAGTATTTACCAGCCGGGAAGCGTTGGTAGAAGGTGAAGTAGCCATCGGATGCAGACATGGCGCTATCAATAATTTCGCCATCGCTTGCACGGTGCAGATAGACGGTTACGTTGGCAATCGGACGGTGCAAGAGAATATCGTTTGGAGCAGACGGCATCCAGAAACTATCATAGCTGACATAACCGGCAATTTGATAGCCCGACACCACAGCCACCGGCACGGTATCTTTCACCACGCAGGTGCGGTTGTATTCCACAAACGGTTGTTCGGTATACAGTACCATATCCACCGTATCGCCGCGGAATTGGTCGCTGAGACGCACCGGAGCCGTATCGCCCACGAAGCGAGTGTTCGGGTCAAAACCTTTTGCGTTGACATCAAGGATACGCGGCGGTGTGGTTCCCGGCGTGAAGGCATCGTAGGCCAGCGCTTTATCTCCGCCCCACCATTGCGTAGCATCCGGGTTGGCGGTAGCAAACAGGCGGATGGTGTCGCCATGGCTTACGGAGGTATCGGTTGGGAATGTGCGCATCACATCCAGACGTTTGAGCGTGAAGGTATCGGTTACATAGCAATCGGTAGACGTCCATACTTCCATCACAATGTGCATCGAATCGAGTGGCGGACAGAGTTTTTGCGGCATGCCCGTACCCAAGTCGTAGAACGTGTCGCGGGTAACGGTGATGCTGTCTTCCGTCCAGCGAATAATCGTATCGTTGTTGAACCAGAGGGTGTCTCCAGCAGGCGTACAGCGTTTGATGCAGGTGTAGGTATAGCCGCTGTCAATACGGTCGATTTCGTAGCCATCTTCTTGGCATACACGGTTGATTTCACCGGAAAGTTCATCTTCTACCGAAACAATGGTATAGGTCGGTTTCCAGATGGTGTCGAACACCATCACGCTATCGCATTCGAGATAGCTGGCATCCACCTCAACGGCAGCATCCGGACAGGTCATATTAGCCGCATAGCTGCCCACTTGACCTATTTTTTCGTTGTTCAACACAAAGTCTGTAACTTCCACACGTTCCATTTCTCCTGAAAGTTCATTTTCAATTTGAGCCCAACGTTTCACTTCCACCAGCGTGCCTTCGTCGTAGTAGTACAGGTTAGGTACCGGAATATCGGTT
>JAITVC010000003.1 GCA_031286005.1 Bacteroidales bacterium | reverse complement strand
GTTTTTGTTACCACGCACTACATGGATGAGGCGGAATATTGCGACCGCTTGTCCATTATGGTCGATGGGCGAATTGAGGCGTTGGATTCGCCGAAAGAATTGAGGAAACAATATAATGCGAGGGATATGTATGAGGTGTTTTATCAAATTGCGAGAAAAGCAAAACGAATGGACAATTGATAATTGACAATGTTGCTCACGCCCATAGCAACGAGGCGCAGCTAATTGTCCATTGTCAATTACAATTCTCAATTAAATAAATTATGAACGAATTTCAAGCCTTCATAAAAAAAGAATTCTACCACATCATCCGCGACAAGCGGACGATACTGATTCTATTGGTGATGCCGATTGTGCAAATCATTCTGTTTGGCTATGCGATTACGACGGAAGTGAAGAATACACAAGTAGCGATTTTCGACCCGGCGAAAGACGCCGTAACGCAAGAGATTAAAGCGAAGTTTCAAGCCAGTCCGTATTTCACGATTGCCGAGGAGTTGAATAGTTTTGAGCAAATCAACGACGTATTCAAGCACGGAAAAATCAGTTTGGTTATGGTGTTCAGCGAGAATTTTGCCGACAACCTGTTGCACACCGGAGATGCGGCCATACAACTGATTGCCGATGGCACAGAGCCTAATCAAGCCATGACTTTGACGCAATATGCATCGGGAATTTTGAGTTCGTATCAGCAAGATTTGTTGTCGCAAAACAGTCTGCCGTTTCAAATCATTCCTGAAGTGCGCATGCTCTACAATCCGCAATCCAAGAGCGCTTACAACTTTGTGCCGGGCGTGATGGGCATGGTGCTCATACTCATTTGTGCGATGATGACCTCGATTGCGATTGTTCGCGAAAAAGAAATGGGAACGATGGAAATCCTGCTCTCGTCGCCACTCAAACCGATCTACATCATTGTGGCGAAAGCCGTGCCATACTTCACGTTGTCGGTGCTTAACCTCATCACGATTTTGCTGTTGGCCGTGTTTGCGTTTGGCGTGCCGATAGCGGGAAGTTTGTTTTGGTTAGTCCTCATTTCACTGCTGTTTATCATTCTCGCTTTGGCGATTGGGCTACTGATTTCAACCCTTGTGAGCAATCAGGCGGCCGCCATGCTCATCTCCGGAATGGCGCTGATGATGCCGATTATGCTCCTTTCGGGAATGGTGTTTCCGGTGGAAAGCATGCCCAAAGTATTGCAATGGATTTCGTGCGTGGTGCCTGCACGTTGGTACATCGAAGCCGTAAAAAAACTCATGATACAAGGCGTAGAAGTACGCTATGTGGCGAAAGAATTTGTGATTTTGGCGGTCATGGCGGTTGGGCTTTTGCTGGTTAGTTTGAGGAATTTTAAAGCAAGATTGAGTTAAAAAAATGAAATAAGATAAAAATTTTTAGAGGTTTTGGTGGTTAATTTATAATCCATAACTCATAATTTTTTTGTATCTTTGCAATGGCTAAGCCCTCAACGAAGTTAAACTATTAAAATCATGTGCTATGAAAGACATTAAAACTTACATCGAAACTCACAAAGACCGTTTTTTACAAGAATTATTCGGATTAATCCGTATTCCGTCCATCAGTTCGGGCGGAGAAAAGAAAGATATTGAGGCTTGCGCCCACTATTTACGACAATTGCTTTTGAGCGCAGGTGCTGATAAAGCAGAGGTGTATCCAACCAAAGGCAACCCGGTGGTTTATGCCGAAAGAATCATTGACCCGAAGTTGAAAACCGTGTTGGTTTATGGACATTACGACGTGATGCCGGTTGACCCGATTGAGTTGTGGAAAACTCCGCCCTTTGAGCCTACCATTATTGATGGAAAGATTTACGCACGTGGTGCAAACGATGACAAAGGTCAACTGTTCATGCATGCCAAAGCCTTTGAATTTATGGTGAAAACTGACCAATTACCGTGTAATGTGAAATTCATGCTCGAAGGCGAAGAAGAAATAGGTTCGCCGAGTTTGGAAGCGTGGTGCGCCGAACATAAAGATATGCTTAAAGCGGATGTGATTTTGGTGTCCGACACGAGTATGATTGCCAACGATATTCCGTCTATCACGGTAGGATTGCGAGGTTTGAGTTATGTTGAGGTGGAAGTGGTTGGACCGAATAAAGATTTGCATTCGGGCTTATTTGGCGGTGCAGTGGCTAATCCGGCCAATGTTTTGGCCAAGATGATTGGCGATTTATTCGATGAAAATAACCATATCACGATTCCGGGATTTTACGACGATGTGATTGAAATTTCGGCCGATGAGCGTGCGGCAATGGCCAAGGCGCCATTCTCACAAACCGAGTATAACCAAGCGTTGGATATTGCAGTGGAGTGGGGCGAAAAAGGCTATACTACACTCGAACGCACCGGCATTCGTCCGTCGTTGGACGTGAATGGTATTTGGTCGGGCTACACTGGCGAAGGCGCAAAAACCGTGCTTCCATCTGTTGCGAAAGCCAAAATCTCTATGCGCTTGGTTCCTGCACAAGATAATCACAAAATCGCTGAACTTATCAAAAAACATTTGGAAAGCACAGCGCCTGACTATGTGAAAGTAAACGTAACGTTTTTGCACGGCGGACAAGCCTATGTTTCGCCAATCGACATGCCGGCCTACAAAGCGGCTGAAAAAGCCTATCAAACCACGTTTGGAAAAATGCCGATTCCGACACGGAGTGGCGGCAGTATTCCCATCATTGCCACATTTGAGAAAGTGCTCGGCATCAAATCCATCTTGATGGGCTTCGGCTTGGAAAGCGACACGATTCACTCGCCAAACGAGAGCTTTGAACTTGTGCGTTTCTTCAAGGGGATTGAGACTATTCCGTACTTTTATAAATCTTTCGTAGAATAATCTGGTCAAAGGTAAACGGTCAAGGGTTAAAGGTAAAAAATCCTTAACCTTTTACCTTTTACCCTTAACTCTTAACCCTTTACCAAAAGATATGGGCATCATCATCCGCCAAAGCCTAAAAGGCACGATTGTTAACTATGTTGGAGCATTCATCGGCTTTATTGCCACGATGTTTGTTTCCACTAAATTCCTGACACCCGAAGAAGTGGGGCTAACCCGTGTGATGATTGAAACGGCCACCATATTGTCCAGTTTTATGGCGTTGGGAATTGGTGCATCCGGAATGCGATTTTTCCCGTTCTTTAAAACCAATCAAAATTCATACAACAACGGGTTTCTTTTTTATTTGCTGCTATTTCCGGTTGTCGGAACAATTGTGTTTGGCTTAATTTATATCAGTCTTCGGATACCAATTATGCATTATTTTGAAGACGAATCGCCATTATTCAATCGCTTTTTTTATTATGTGATTCCGCTGGCGATAGGCTTCGTTTTTACGGTTGCGTTTGAAACATATGCCAATAATTTGATGCGTATTGTCATCCCGAAAATCATTCGAGAAATCGCATTGCGCTTGATGAATATTGTCGTGATTTTGCTTTATTTTTGGGGCTATTTCACGTTGCCGCAATTTATTGGCGCAACAGTGTCTATCTATGGAATTATGGCGTTGTTGAATGGGATTTACATTACTTCGATGGGAAAATTTTCATTGAAACACGATTTCAGTTACATAGAAAAACCATTGAAAAAAGAAGCCATGAGTTACACCGGATTTCTTCTGCTTTCCTCGATTGGCGCAAGTTTGGTGACGAAGGTGGATGTGTTTATGATCAGCGGAATGTTGAGTTTAGACCATAGTGGAATTTACAGTGTAGCGATGTATATGGCGGCGATTATCGAAATTCCCAATCGTTCGCTGATTGCCATTTCATCGCCCATCGCAGCGCAGGCTATTAAGGATAATAACACGAATAAAGCACAGGAACTGTTTCAAAAGGTTAGTCTTAATCAATTGCTTGTAAGTTCTCTAATATTTTGTTTCCTTTGGATAAATATTGATAATGTTTATTATTTTATGCCAAAATCCGAGATTTATTCCACCGGAAAATATGTTGTGCTCTTCATTGGAATTTCCAAGATATTCGATACGATTTCAGGGTTTGCAGGTATATTACTACAATATTCCAAATATTACTACTACTCGTTGCTATTTATGTTCTTTTTGTCATTTTTGACGATAGGATTAAATCTTACGTTTATCCCTATTTACGCCATATCCGGCGCAGCTTTTGCAACGGCCTGCACGTTCGTTATTTATAATTGTCTGATGCTTGCTTTTGTAAAATGGAAACTGAAATTACATCCGTTTTCGGTCAATATGTTAAAAATATTGGTCATTATAGCGGCATTGTTATTGTTAAACTTTTACGCCCTTCCGAAATTGGAAAACCCGCTTGTGGATAGCCTGTACAGAACGTCTGTATTAGCTGTAATAACAGGCTTGTCAGTATTCTTTTGGAATGTATCCGAAGATATGACGTTGTTAATAAAATCATTTATTCGCCGTGACAAAATCAGCTCGCTGTAAGGCCATAATCGCATGGTTTGAAAAAAATAA
>JAITVC010000092.1 GCA_031286005.1 Bacteroidales bacterium | reverse complement strand
CTCTTCCGATCTCTTATGCCAACATTCCTCCTATTATTTTGAGAGGTGCTGAGTGGTTTGGCTCTATCGGAACGGAGAAGAGCAAGGGTACAAAGGTGTTCGCTTTGGCAGGTAAAGTTAATAACGTTGGTTTGATAGAAGTACCTATGGGTACAACTTTGAGAGAGGTTATCTTCAATATCGGTGGTGGTATTAAGGATGGCAAGAAGTTCAAGGCAGTTCAGACAGGTGGTCCTTCGGGCGGTTGCTTGACTGAGAAACATTTGGATATTCCTATTGACTATGACAACCTGCTCGCTTCGGGCTCAATGATGGGTTCTGGCGGTATGATTGTGATGGACGAAGACGACTGTATGGTTGCCATAGCGAAATTCTACTTGGATTTCACGGTTGAAGAATCTTGCGGAAAATGCTCGCCATGCCGTATTGGTAACAAACGTTTGTACGAAATGTTGGACGATATTACTAAAGGCAAAGGCACGATGGAAACGCTCGAAAAACTTCGCAATTTGAGTAAAGTAATCAAAGATACGTCTCTTTGCCAATTGGGACAAAGTTCGCCAAACCCTGTACTTTCTACGATTGACGCATTTTGGGACGAATACGTTGAACACGTTGTGGACAAGAAATGCCGTGCCGGTCAATGCAAAGCGTTGATGCAATATTTCGTTGTTGAGGAAAATTGCGTAGGTTGTACGGCTTGTGCTCGTAATTGCCCTGTTAACGCTATCGTTGGCGAAAAGAAAATGCCACACACCATTAAACAAGATATTTGTATCAAATGCGGTGCCTGTATCGAAAAATGTAAGTTTAACGCAATCATCATCAAGTAATGGAAACAATTAAATTAATCATAGATAATAAAGAAATCGAGGTTGCGAAGGGCACAACATTGCTCAAAGCGGCTCGTGCGCACGGCATTGAGATTCCAACGCTTTGCTATTTTTCGATCGATGGCATGAACATCGAAAACAAACCCGGTGGATGCCGCGTGTGCGTAGTAGAAATTGAAGGTCGCCGCAACTTGGCACCTGCTTGTGCTACCGACTGCGAAAACAATATGGTCGTTCACACGCACACCATGCGTGTTATCAACGCGCGTCGTACGGTGGTCGAACTGATTCTTTCCGATCACCCTGCTGATTGTTTAGTGTGCGGAAAGGCCGGAAACTGCGAATTGCAAACCTTGGCGCAACGTTTAGGTATTCGCGAGATTCCGTATCAAGGCGAACAATCGACCTATCGCAAAGATATGTCGCCGTCTATCGTTCGGGATGTGGACAAATGCGTGATGTGCCGTCGTTGCGAAACGATGTGCAATCAAGTGCAATCCGTTGGTGCACTTTCGGCTGTGAATCGTGGATTCATGAGTGTTGTAGCGCCTGCGTTTGAAATGGATTTGGAAAAATCGCCATGTACGTATTGCGGACAATGCGTTACAGCCTGCCCGACCGGCGCTTTGACCGAGGTTGATCATACGGCGAAAGTAATCCGCGCCTTATCCGACCCATCGAAAACCGTTATCGTTCAAACTGCTCCTGCCGTTCGTGTTGCGCTTGGCGAGGAGTTTGGCATGGAACCCGGAACCATTGTTACCGGAAAAATGGCTGCTGCTTTGCGCCGTTTGGGTTTCAATGCGGTGTTTGATACGGATTTCGCTGCCGACTTGACCATTATGGAAGAAGGTACGGAATTGTTAGGTCGTATCGATGGATTTTTGAAAGGCGACAAATCGGTAAAACTGCCAATTTTGACCTCATGCTGTCCGGGTTGGGTGAATTTCTTTGAAACGAATTTCCCCGATTTGTTGGATGTTCCGTCAACGGCTAAATCGCCACAACAAATGTTTGGCGCCATTGCCAAAACGTATTATGCTGATAAAATCGGTATAAAACGTGAGGATTTAGTGGTAGTTTCGAGCATGCCTTGCTTGGCTAAAAAATACGAATGTCAACGTGATGAATTTAAGGTGGACGGCAACCCCGATGTGGAGGTGGTTCTCTCAACGCGAGAATTGGCGGGCTTAATCAAACAAGCTAACATCGATTTTGCCAATCTTCCAAACGAGGATTTCGACAATCCGCTTGGCGAATCTACCGGCGCTGCGGTTATCTTTGGTGTTACCGGCGGTGTAATTGAAGCTGCAACACGTACGGCCTACGAAATCTTTACCGGCAAAACATTAGAAAAAGTCGATTTTGAAGCCATTCGTGGTTTGGACGGCATTCGTTCTGCGGAAGTGGATTTCAACGGAACGGCGATTAAAATCGGTATTGCTCACGGCTTGTCGAATGCTCGCAAATTGTTGGAAGACGTGCGTGCCGGCAAATCGCAATTCCATGCGATTGAAGTGATGGCTTGTCCGGGCGGTTGCATTGGTGGTGGCGGACAACCGTATCATCACGGCAATTTCCAAATTCTGAAAAAACGCTCTGCGGCGATTTATGAAGAAGACAAAGGAAAACCAATCCGCAAATCGCACGAAAATCCCTACATTACTAAATTGTATGAGGAATTTTTGGGTAAACCTTGTGGCGAGAAATCGCACCACTTGTTACACACCCATTATTTCGACAAAAGTAAAGAAACTGTTGTAATTGACTAAATCCAAACATCATGGCAAAATTAACATTATCAAACGATAAAATCCAACAAATTAAAGCCATTTGTAAGGGCTTTAACAACGAAAAAGGCGAAGTGATCAACGTGCTTCACAAAGTGCAAGGCGCTTTTGGCTACCTGCCTGCGGAAGTGCAAGAAATCATCGCACATGAATTGAATATGTCTGTGGCGCAAGTTTACGGCATCGTAACGTTCTACTCGTATTTCACCATGATTCCCAAGGGCGAACACCCGATTTCCATTTGCATGGGAACGGCTTGCTACGTGCGTGGTGCAGAGAAAATTCTCGACGAATTTAAGCACCAACTCAACATCAAAGTGGGCGAAACTACAGCCGATGGCAAGTTCTCGCTCAACTGCTTGCGTTGCGTGGGCGCCTGCGGTCTGGCTCCTGTTGTGCTCGTTGGCGAGAAAGTTTACGGACGTTTGACGACGGAACAAGTGAAAGAGATTATTTCGGAGTATAATTAGTTCGTAATTTATAAATGATTATTTCTTTGCAAAAAACATTTTTTTTTTGCAAAATACAAATATTATTCGTAACTTTGTCGAACAATTTAAAAACAATTATGCTATGAAAACAAAATCTCTTACAAAAATCGTCGCTATCGCATTGGTATCGTCATTTCTATTCCAATCTTGTATTGGTTCGTTCAAACTGACCGGTAAAGTTTATGAATGGAATAAATCTTTGGGCAACAAATGGATGAACGAACTCGTTTTTCTCGTTTTTTGCGTTGTTCCTGTTTATGAAATTTCAGTGTTTGTGGATGCTGTTATTTTGAACTTGATC
>JAITVC010000278.1 GCA_031286005.1 Bacteroidales bacterium | reverse complement strand
GGCGTGAGCAATTTTTGACGAACTTTCTCCAAAACCAACTGCGAAATTTTCGTGCTGATGGGCGAATACGGCAATCCGGCTGCAATCACTTGATTGGATCGCACCGAAAAATCTTTGCAATCGCCATCTACGCAATCGGCCAAATGACCTTTTTCTTTATCCCAAAATGTTTCCTTAAATGTTTCCGGAAAACTTTCGGATAGCGAAGTCCATGCTTTGACAAATTTCGCATCTTTGGCTAATTTCGCGGTTTCGAGCGCAAACATAATGGCATTGTACCAAAGTGCATTTACCTCAACGGCCGCACCGGCACGAGGCGTAACGGGAATGCCTTCGGCGTAAGCGTTCATCCACGTGAGTGCTTTTCCAGCGGCATTGCCAACGATCAAGCCGTTTGGTAATACATTGGCATGACAATGTAATGCGTTTGTATATACATTTAATATGTTTGTCATGACAACGCCATACTCTTTCCAAATTTTAGATTCGGTTTTGGTGTGATAAGCGTATTGTTGCAACGCCCAGAAAAACCAAAGTGGCGTGTCGATAGAATCGTAAGTTTTTTGTTTGGCCGAAGGTTCATCGGGAAATTGACCGTTGTGCAAATGCGTGAGCATACCGTCCAAAACTTCTTTGCACAATTTGGTATCGCCTGTTGCCAAAGTCAATCCCGGCAAGGCAATAAACGTGTCGCGACTTCGGCATCCAAACCAAGGATAGCCGGCGATGATTTCAGTGTTGAGATTGGAATTGCAATTGACAAAAAATGTGCGAGCGGCATTTTTCAAACAACCTTCAAAACTATCTCGCGGAATACGGATTTTAGTTTCATCGGCAAACATTTTTTTCAATGTTGTGCTTGGTTTTTGAATTTCTTCCAAACCAACGGCGAAATAAATACTTTCGCCTTTTTTAATATCCATTTCAAATGTGCCGGGGCGATACAGATCTTCCAAACCTTCGTAGCCGCGTTCCAATTCTTTTTGGTATTCTACATTATAATACCAATCCGGATGATGGCGATATTCGGCTTTCTTGGAAAGTTGCATAAACAAACGCGGATAAACATTGTACATCGTTGTGCTGATACCATTCGCAACCTCTTCAAACGACGTGTTGACATCGTTGTTGGCCTTGCTCAATTGATGAATATTGCGGAAAGCCAAAAGCGGTTTAATGATGAGTTTCGTTTCCGAATGCGCTTCTTCCAACGTGTATTTTATAATGATGCAATCTTTGTTGCTGACGAAAATTGCTTCTTTGGAAAATAGTACGCCACCGATGCGAAATGTTTTTTTCGGATGAGGCGCCATCACATATTCGCGCAAATATTTATGTCCTTTCGGATGAAAATTTTTGTTGCAAAATTGATGCAAACCTAAATTAAATTGTTCGCCATGTTGCTCGATAGTTTCATCAATTGTCGAAAGTAAAACATGTTTTTCGCCATCCAAATTCGGCATGGGACAAACGAGCAAACCGTGATATTTCCTGGTGTTGCAGTGGCTAAGCGTTGTGCATGAGTGTGCGCCACTACGATTGGCACGCAACAATTCTTTGTTGAGCGAGTACTCTAAATTTACCAATTGGTTTCTATCGAAATTAATGTAACTCATGACATTGCAAAGTTACATTTTTTTTATCACATGAGTATCATATTATAAAAATTTTATTAACAGATTTTTTTGTCAAATTGTTAATAACGTAAGCGTTAAAAATTACGAATTATGAATTACGAATTATGAATTTTGCAAGTGAAATAATATCCTAAAACATCTGATTTTACAGGTGTTTCGGAAAGAGTGAAAAGCAAAAATAAAAAATCGAAAAATGAAATTAATTCAACAGTTTTTTACTTTCAACATTCTGCAACACCTGCATTTGTTGAATTGCAATTTGATTCAGTTTTATCAATCTATCGTGCTGTAAAAGACCTTCGTTGATAAAGACAGCATTGATATTTTCCATATTCGAGAGGCAGATCAATTCGTTGACATTGGCATAATCTCGAATATTACCTTGTTGGTTGGGATTTGCGTCTCGCCAATCTTTAGCGGTTGTGCCAAATAGTGCCATATTCAGCACATCTGCCTCACTTGCGTAGATGAAATTCACTTGCTCTTTCGATAATTTTTTCGGTACTAAATTTCGACTGATTGCAGATGTATGGATATGATAATTGATCTTTGCCAATTCGCGTTTGGCAGTCCAGCCGATGGCTTTTTGTTCTTCCTCTTTGAGGCGTTGAAATTCTTTCAATAGATAGAGTTTAAATCTGGGCGACAACCATGATGCGAACTCAAAAGCAATATCTTTGTGGGCGTAAGTTCCACCATAGCGACCTGCTTTGGCGATTATTCCAATCGAATTTGTTTTTTCAATCCATTGTTTTACGGACAATATAAAACGATTTAAGCCTGCAGAATTTTTAATTCCCTCGAATTCGGGGGAATTAAAATAAGGATTATACAGTTCTTCCCATATCCCGACAAACTCTATCGTGTTCTTGTTTCTCAACCATTTTTCGATAAGTGCAAGACCATTTTCGATATTCTTTACCATATCTGTCAAACAGATATAGTCGCGTTCATTTACTGAAATTACAGTTATTTCAATGTCTTTTACTGTTATTTTTGCCAT
>JAITVC010000250.1 GCA_031286005.1 Bacteroidales bacterium | reverse complement strand
AACAAATAGCAAAGAAAGGGTAATTAATTGCATAATATTCAACTGTCTACAAAACAATAAAGTCGCAACTTGCAAATTACTAACATCTTGCAATGCTCAAATAGACTGTTGCAGGATGTTTGTTCGGTACTTGTTCGGTATTTGTAGGGACCAAGTCCGTACCAACTCCGGTACAAGTTCGGTACAAAATCTTTTAATTCTTGATTTTTAATTTTTAATTATTTTTCGTATCTTTGTAAGTTATATTATTCACTACAAAAAAGGAAATTTATGAAAAAAGTTGTTTTACTCCGTCATGGCGAAAGCGTTTGGAACAGGGAAAATCGGTTTACCGGTTGGACCGATGTTGATCTTACCTCTACCGGTATTGAAGAAGCGCATGAAGCGGCACGGTTGTTGAACGAAGCCGGTTTTCATTTCGGCTTTGCGTTCACGTCTTATTTGAAACGCGCTATCAAAACGCTGAATGTGGTTTTGGAAGATATGGATTTAATGCAGATTCCCGTTGAGAAATCGTGGCGGTTGAACGAAAAACATTATGGCATGTTGCAAGGCCTCAATAAAGCCGAAACAGCCGAAAAATACAGCGAAGAACAAGTTCTCATTTGGCGCAGAAGCTACGACGTGGCACCCAACGAAATTCCCGAAAATGATGAACGTAATACTCGCAAAGACCTTAAATACGCCGGTATCGATCCTCAGTTAATTCCTTTAACCGAATCGTTGAAAGACTGCGTAGAACGTGCCGTTCCCTATTGGAACGATCACATTATTCCTTCGCTGAAAAAGCAGGATGAAATCATTGTTGCAGCTCATGGCAACAGTTTGCGAGGCATTATCAAACATGTCAAAAATATATCCGACTCTGAAATATCAAGACTAAATTTACCCACGGCAATGCCCTACGTATTTGAATTCGACGACAACATGAATCTTCTAAAAGACTACTTTTTAGGCGATCCTGAGGAACTGAAAAAACGGATGGAGGCGGTGGCAAATCAAGGAAAAGCAAAATAATATGTTAAGAACAAACACCTGTGGAGAATTAAATATAGGCAACGTTGGCCAAGAGGTAACCCTCTGCGGCTGGTTGCAACGTTCGCGCGATTTAGGCGGAATGACGTTTATTGATTTGCGTGACCGATACGGTATCACGCAGCTGGCGTTTAACATGGACAACAACGCCGAACTGTGCGAAAAAGCCCGTAAACTCGGCCGAGAATACGTGCTATCCGTTACCGGAACGGTTACCGAACGCAGCAGCAAAAACTCAAAAATCCCAACCGGCGATATTGAAATTATCGTTGACCATTTTGAGGTCTTGAACGAATCCAAGACACCGCCATTCACGATTGAAGACAAATCCGATGGTGGCGATGAATTGCGCATGAAATACCGCTATTTGGATTTGCGCCGTACGCCCGTTCGCAAGAATATCGAGCTGCGCCATAAGATGGGCATCGAAACTCGAAATTACTTGAACGGCTTGGATTTCATTGAAATTGAAACGCCATTTTTGATTAAATCCACACCCGAAGGCGCTCGTGATTTTGTGGTGCCCTCACGCATGAACGAGGGCGAATTTTACGCCCTTCCGCAATCGCCGCAAACTTTCAAACAGCTGTTGATGGTGTCCGGCTACGACCGCTATTTCCAAATTGTGCGCTGTTTCAGAGATGAAGATTTGCGTGCAGACCGTCAGCCCGAATTTACGCAAATTGACTGCGAGATGTCGTTTGTATCGCAGGATGATGTGCTGAATACCTTTGAAGGATTGGCCAAACACCTGTTTAAACACGTTAGAAACGTTGACATATCCGGACTTCCCCGAATGACGTATGCCGATGCAATGCGGTTTTACGGTTGTGATAAACCCGACACTCGTTTTGAGATGAAATTTGTTGAACTCAACGATGTGGCGAAGGGCAAAGATTTCAAAGTGTTCGACGAGGCGGAGTTTGTCGTTGGAATTTTTTCAGAAGGTTGCTCGGAATACACCCGCAAGCAGTTAGACGAATTGACGGATTTCGTCAAACGTCCGCAAATCGGTGCAAACGGCTTAGTTTATATCAAATTCAATTTGGATGGAACTGTAAAATCATCGGTGGATAAATTCTTCAACGAAGACGCTTTGAAAGCCATTGGTGCAAAATTCAACGCCAAAGTAGGTGATTTGATTTTAATCATGGCCGGCGCTTGCGAAAAAACACAAAAGCAACTTTGCGAACTGCGTTTGGAAATAGGCTCCCGCTTGGGCTTGCGCGACCCGAATGTGTTTGCTCCACTTTGGGTAGTTGATTTTCCGTTATTGGAATGGGACGACGAAGCGCAACGCTTTTTTGCCAAACATCATCCGTTTACATCGCCCAAACCGGAAGACACTCATTTGCTCGAAAGCAATCCCGGCGCTGTGCGTGCCAATGCTTATGATATGGTTATTAATGGCGTAGAAGTTGGCGGTGGCTCTATCCGCATTTTCAATAGAGACTTGCAAAACCGCATGTTTAAAACGCTTGGCTTCTCCGAAGAAGAAGCCCAAAAACAATTCGGATTCTTGTTGGATGCCTTTGAATACGGTGCCCCTCCTCATGGCGGTATGGCTTTCGGTTTCGACCGTTTATGCTCACTGTTTGGAGGCTCCGAATCTATTCGTGATTACATTGCATTCCCGAAAAATAACGCCGGACGTGATGTGATGATTGATGCCCCATCAACCATCAGCACGGCGCAATTGGATGAATTGAAATTGATTTTGAAAAAATAAATCATGAGGAAAATTAGACATCGAAACATCATTTGTAAGGGCGTAAGATTTTACGCCC
>JAITVC010000088.1 GCA_031286005.1 Bacteroidales bacterium | reverse complement strand
CACGGGCTTGCCATTTTTCATGATAGCAGGTTTCCATTTAGGCATTTTCATCACCACGCGCATGGCTTCCATATCACACGCTTCGCCAATGCCTCGATGCACGCTTGCTGTTGTAACAGTTCCGTCTTCTTCAACGATGAATGAAACATAAACCGTTCCTTGAATACCTTTCCAACGAGCTTCTGTAGGATACGTCATATTATTGTTAAGAAATGCTTGGCGGGCTTGTTCGCCGCCCGGAAACTGCGGCAGAACAGCTATACTATCAGGATGCACAAAATTATTATCTATGAGATATTGCGCACGTTCTCGTCGTCTGTCAGCCGGAGTTAAAACGGCTGTATCCTGTAATCTAAACACGATGTCGAGTTGCCAACCTATGCGTTGTAGTTCGCCGTTGATGCTTCCGGGTTTCCATTTGGGCATTTGTGCGAGTGCGTTGGTTACGGCTTCGGTGCATCCGCCTGCTACCTTTTGGTGCAGGTACACCTTTTCTACGGTGCCGTCTTTTTCAATCACGAAAGTCAGATAAACCCGTCCTTCAATCTGACTGTCCAAGGCCTCTTGCGGATATTGTATATGGTCCCTCAAGAATTGTGTGTAAACTTCGTAGCCGCCCGGAAATTCTGCCCGAACATCCACGCTGTCGGCATGTGCCAGATTTTCTTCTTGAAGCACTTGCTGATGGAGATTCCGAGTCGAGCGATCGACTATCTGGACTGTTTGTTGAGACATCGCATAGCTGCCCATGCCGATGATTAAGGTTAAGATGTAGAGTGTTTTTTTCATGGTAAGTTGTTTTTCTGTGGTAATTATGGTGTGATGGCGCCGATTTTTTCAAACATTGCCAGCACTCGTTCCTCGTTGGACAGGCGCACTTTGAAGGTTAGTTGCGACCGGCTATCAAAGTTTTGCGAAACGATTTGCAAATCGAAATCCTTCACAATCTTCATCACGGTGTTGATTTGCTCGTAGTCAAACGAGAGCTGATGCTCTTTCATCACAATCTTTTCGATGATTTGAGCGTTCTCCAAAGCATCCGAAGCAGCGGTTTTGTAGGCTTCAATCAATCCGCTGGTGCCTAACTTCGTTCCGCCGAAATAGCGGACTACCACCACGAGCGTGTTGGTCAGTTGTTTCGAGCGCAGTTGTCCGTAGATAGGTTTTCCGGCTGTTCCCGATGGCTCGCCGTCATCGTTTTCACGGTATTTCTCGCTATTGTAGCCCAAAATGTAAGCATAGCAATGGTGGCGAGCATCGTAGTATTCCTTTTTCAGATTGGCCACGATAGGCTTAACATCATCTTCCGCCTCAATAGGAAAAGCGAAAGACAGGAATTTGCTGCCTTTCGCTTTAAAACTTCCCGAAGTAGGGGATTGTATGGTTAGGTAAGTATCCATTAGTCACCCAACGTGGCAACCATTATGGCCTTGATGGTGTGCAAGCGGTTTTCAGCTTCATCGAATACTATGGACATTGGGGATTCAAAGACCTGTTCGGTAACTTCCATGGCATCGAGTTTGAATTTTTTGTACATATCACGGCCAACTTCTGTTTCGAGGTTGTGGAATGCAGGTAGGCAGTGCATGAATTTCACGTTAGGGTTGCCTGTAGCTTTCACAACTTTGGTGTTGATTTGATACGGTTTCAGCAATTTGATGCGTTCTGCCCACACTTCAGCAGGCTCTCCCATGGATACCCACACGTCGGTATAGAGGAAATCCACGCCTTTAACGCCTTCATCAACTTTCTCTGTCAACGTGATTTTAGCGCCGGTTTCTTTGGCTATTTCTTGGCATGTTTTCACAAGCCATTCTTCCGGCCAGCACTTTTTAGGCGCCACAGCACGAAAATCCATACCCATTTTGGCTGCGCCAACCATCAACGAGTTACCCATATTATTGCGAGCATCGCCCAAATAAGCGAATTTCACTTGATGAAGTGGTTTGTCGCTATGCTCGGTCATGGTCAAGAAGTCGGCCAAGATTTGTGTAGGATGAAATTCGGTGGTTAAGCCATTCCATACGGGCACACCTGCATATTCGCCCAGTGTTTCCACAATTTCTTGCGCATAGCCACGATATTCGATACCATCATACAAACGGCCAAGCACACGGGCCGTGTCTTTCATGGATTCTTTTTTGCCCATTTGTGAGCCGGAAGGTCCTAAATAGGTAACATGTGCGCCTTGATCCAAAGCGGCCACTTCAAATGAGCAGCGTGTGCGTGTGGAATCCTTTTCAAATAAAAGCACGATGTTTTTGCCTTTGAGGCGTTGTTGCTCGGTTCCGGTGTATTTGGCTTTTTTCAAATCAGCCGAAAGGTTGAGCAGATACTTGATTTCTTGTGGTGTAAAATCCAATAATTTGAGGAAGTTACGGTTTCTTAAATTAAATGCCATAATGATTATATGTTTGATTTTGGATGCAAAGATACGAAAAAAAATGAAAATATAGCAAGACAATTGTGTAAATAATTTACACACAATATTTTAATGTGTAATTTATATTATGTTAAATAGCGTGAATGAAAATAAGGGGCAAACTTTATATGTTTACCCCATTATGATAGAATTTTAGTTAGTGCCTAATTCCTCTATTTGATCGCTGATTTCCTTGGCTTTATCCATCATTTGCAGATGCACGTAAAGGTCTTTCAGTGTAGACATTACCGGAATATCGTTGGGTTTATCGTTCAATGCTTTTTCCAACATTGGAATGGCTTTTTTGAACATTTCATTCGATTGTGCGACCATTGCTTCGTATTTTGCTGTTTCGCTTAGAGGTAATCCGTCGGCTTCTTTTTTAATTTCAATGCCTTGGTTTACATAAAATGCACCTAAATTGAAAATGGCGTCGAAATAATCCGGTTTCAGTTCGATAGCTCTCAGATATGCTTTTTCGGCTTCTACCGGGTTTTTCATTTGGTCATAAGCCACACCTAAAGCAAAAAATACTAATTGATTAGTATCCTGTGTTTCGGTCAAATGATTTAAAATTTGTTGAGCACGAGCCGAATTTTCAGTCGTCAAATGAATGCCCGATGCATTGATTGCCACATTATAGTTGCCGGGAAACATTTCCACTGCCATATCTGCCAATCTTTGTGCTTCTGCTTTATCGCCTTCATCTCTAACCATACCGGCTAAAGAAATATAAGCATTTGGTTGATTGGCTTTAAGTTCAACAAGTTTTGTATAGTATTCTTTTGCTGTTTTTTTGTCTTGTCCGGCATCAGCACAGAGTGCCGTATTAAAAATAGCATTGGTATCTATCACATCAATGAGCGTATTTGCAGCAACGGTTAATTTGAAAGCGGTAGCAGCATCCAAAAATTTTTGCTCGGCATACAGTGTTGCTCCTAAATCGTAGGTTGCGTTTACCAATTTACCAACTTCCAGACTGCCCAATATTTTAATTTTTCCGGATGGGTCTAATTCAAAGGCTTTTTGAAAGGATTCCATAGCTAAATTAGCCGAATTTTTCTCCAAATCTTTGTATTCGGGTTTGTCCGTGGCTGTTACAGCGGTATAAATTTTGGCTTGACTGAACCAAGCGTTAGGCTCAGCTTGATTTTCAGGTTCTGCCATTGCTAATTTGATAGACTCAACAGCCTTATCAAGTTTACCGTTTTTGAGCGATCGGTCGGCGCTTTTTAAGTTCTTCGTTTGGGCAAATACCATTGCAGACATGCACATGATAGCCCAGAGTAAGGTAATCTTTTTCATGACTATGTTTTTTTTGTTTATTGTTGATTATTAGTTTTGTTCGTCTGTTTGTTCAAGTGTTTCTTGAATTTCTGTTTCATCCGTATTTTCTACAGTTTCTGCCGGTAGTATCGGATTACCGTTTTCATCCAATTGCGTATCGTCTTCCTCTTCGGCCGGAACTTGCGTTACAGAAGCAATAGCATCAGATCCTCTCAGGTTAATGAGTTTAACGCCTTGCGTATTTCGTCCAACAACACGTAAGTCTTTCACAGCCATGCGTAGAATGATGCCGGATTTGTTGATAATCATTAAATCGTCGGTATCTTTCACGTTTTTAATAGCAATCAAGGCACCGGTTTTGTCTGTGATGCTAATTGTTTTGACACCCTTGCCGCCACGATTTGTTTCGCGATAATCATCCAAATCAGAGCGTTTACCAAAGCCTTTTTCAGAAACTACCAAAATGTCGTAATCTTTGGAATCCACACAAATCATACCTACCACTTCGTCTTTTTCGCCTTGCAATGTGATACCTTTCACGCCTGAAGCACTACGTCCCATTGGGCGAACTTTAGCTTCGTTAAAGCGAATGGCTTTACCGGAACGCAAGGCCAACATCACTTCATTTGTACCGTTCGTTAATTTGGCTTCAAGTAATTGATCTCCTTCACGAATGGTCAGCGCAACAATACCTTTTTGGCGAGGGTGCGAATAAGCCTCCAAAGACGTCTTTTTGATGATACCTTCTTTCGTACAAAGAATAATAAAGTTTTCCTTTAAATAATCTTCGTTTTTAAGATCTTTTACATTGAGATATGCACGAACTTTATCGTCCGGCTCAATGTTAATCATATTTTGAATAGCACGACCTTTTGACGTACGAGTGCCTTCCGGAATATCGAATACACGCATCCAGAAGCACTTGCCTTTTTCGGTGAACAGCAACATGTAGTTGTGCATCGAAGCAACAAATAAATGTTCTACGAAGTCTTGATCGCGAACATCACTACCTTTCGCCCCTTTTCCTCCCCTATTTTGACGTTGATATTCAGTTAATGGCGTGCGTTTGATATAACCTAAATGCGAGATTGTAATCACAACATCATCATCGGCAATCATATCTTCAATGCGAAACTCTGAAGCCGAATATTCGATGCGGCAACGGCGTTCGTCGCCGAATTTGGCTTTCATATCCAACATTTCATCCTTGATGATTTGCATTCGGATGCTTTCGTTGGCCAAGATTTCTTTGCAACGAGCGATAAATATCATCAACTCGTCGTATTCGTCTTGTAATTTTTTGCGTTCTAAACCAGCTAACTGACGTAGGCGCATTTCGACAATTGCTTTAGCTTGAATTTCGGAGAAATCCCATTTCGTAATCAAGCCTTGAACGGCCTCTTGAACGGTTTCCGAAGCACGGATTAACGCAATAATTTCGTCGATGATGTCCAACGCTTTAAGTAAGCCTTCGAGGATATGAGCACGTTCTTCTGCTTTGCGCAGTTCGTATTGCGTGCGACGAATGACTATTTCGTGGCGATGTTC
>JAITVC010000064.1 GCA_031286005.1 Bacteroidales bacterium | reverse complement strand
GGCCCGCAAGGCACTCCGATTTATGCCACCGGCGACGGCACCATTAGCAAATCCGGCAATGGCATTCAGGGTTATGGCGGATATGGCATTGTGATTGTCATTAATCACGGGTACGGTTTTCAGTCGTTATACGGGCATTTGAGCAAAGTCGCCGTTCGTCAAGGCCAACAAGTTAAACGCGGCGATTTAATCGGCTATATGGGAAGCACCGGCCGTTCAACCGGCTCGCATTTGCATTACGAAGTCATCTTAAGCGGTAAAAAAGTGAATCCGGTATTTTATTTCTTCAGCGATTTAACGCCCGACGAGTACGATAAGATTCTTGAAAAAGCGAACGAGATTAACCAAAGTATGTCGTAAGTTATGGAATCCGGCAAATTATTCTACACCATTGGCGAAGTTGCTGAAATGTTTAAAGTTAATACATCTCTCATTCGCTTTTGGGAAACCGAATTTGACGTCATAAAGCCTCAGCGCAACAAAAAAGGCAACCGCTTGTTTACCGTTTCAGACGTTGATTATTTTCACCAAATATACCATTTGGTCAAAGAACAGGGGTTCACGCTGCAAGGCGCCAAAGACCGCTTAAAAACCAAGACCTCCGATGCTGCAAACGTCAACTTCGAGGTCGTCAAAACGTTAAAAAATATTAAAACCTTTTTGTTAGACTTAAAAGATAATTTATAATGGTACTCAATTACATCACTTGGAACATAGACCCTGTGGCATTTTCCATCGGAGGGTTTGAAATTCGCTGGTATGGTTTGATGTTTGCAATATCGTTCGCTATCACGTTTTACATGTGTTTGTGGATGATGAAGAAAGAGAAAAACGACCTTACCATTCCCGACACACTGCTGTATTATTTGGCCATCGCTACCATTGTTGGCGCACGCTTGGGGCATTGTTTATTCTATGAACCGTCCTATTATTTGTCCCAACCTATCGAAATTCTAAAAATTAGAGACGGGGGATTAGCCAGCCACGGCGCAGCCATCGGTATTTTAATCGCTTTGTATTTCGCCGCACGAAAACACAAAACATCGTTTTGGTATATGGCCGACCGAGTGGTCATTTTTGTAGCCATAACCGGTGTTTTTGTGCGTTTGGGCAACTTGATCAATTCCGAAATCTACGGCCACGCCACCACACTCCCGTGGGGATTCATCTTTGAGCGCAACCTCGAAATCCTGCCCAAACATCCCACGCAAATCTACGAAGCCCTATCCTACCTCATTATCTTTGCAGGCCTCTTGGGCTACTACATCAAGCAAAATTACAAACCCAAAGACGGTATTATTTTCGGCTGTTTCCTCATCCTGCTCTTTGGCGCACGTTTCGGCGTGGAAATGGTGAAAGAAGTGCAGGTGGATTTTGAAAACAGGATGATTTTAGATATGGGGCAAATCCTCAGCATTCCGTTTATTTTAGCCGGTGTTGCCATTCTATGGCTGGCTCTAAAAAACAAACTGCCTAATTTTCCAAAGCACGCATGAAGAACTTTTTGAGCTATATAAAATCCCATCGTTATTTGAAATATTTAACCGATAAATATGTCTTAACCATCATCGTATTTGGCGCTTGGACGATTTTCTTTAGTTCAAACAATTTGGTATCTCGCCAACGGTTGCGCAACCAACTCAAAGAATACAAGGCCGAACGTGATTATTATCGCCAACAGATTGAGGCCAACAAAAAAGCCATCAATCTATTGGCTAACAATTTAGACCACCTCGAAAAAGTGGCACGAGAAAACTTCCTAATGAAACGCGACAATGAAGATATTTTTATTTTTGTAGAAGAACCGATAAATAATTAAACAGTAAAACATTTAAACAATTAAAAAATGAGTACAATTCTTGACGTACATGCTCGTCAAATTTTAGATTCCCGCGGAAATCCGACGGTTGAAGTAGAAGTATTAACCGAAGGCGGCTATTTTGGCCGTGCAGCCGTTCCATCGGGCGCATCTACAGGCGTTCACGAAGCCGTAGAACTTCGTGATGGCGATAAATCCAAATTCTTAGGCAAAGGCGTTCTCAAAGCCGTTCAAAACGTAAATACTGAAATCGCTGATGCTTTGGAAGGTGTTGATGTTACCGAACAAAACGAAATCGACAAAATTATGATTGAGTTGGACGGCATGCCAAACAAAGGCCGTTTGGGCGCTAATGCGATTTTAGGCGTTTCGTTGGCTTGCGCACACGCTGCTGCGGAGTTCACAAATCAGCCTTTGTTCCGTTACATTGGCGGTACAAACGCAAACACATTGCCCATCCCGATGATGAACATCATCAACGGAGGCTCGCACGCCGACAATAGCGTGGATTTCCAAGAGTTCATGATTATGCCCGTTGGCGCACCAACGTTTTCGGAAGCATTTAGAATGGGTGCAGAAGTATTTCACACGCTGAAAAACGTGTTGCACAGACAAGGCATGAGCACGGCTGTTGGCGACGAAGGTGGTTTCGCACCTAACTTGAAATCCAACGAAGATGCTTTGAAAGTGATCATCGAAGCTATCGAAAAAGCGGGCTACAAACCGGGCGAAGACATCTTTATCGGTTTAGATCCTGCATCTTCCGAATTTTATATGGAAGATGAGAAAGTGTATCACCTTAAAAAATCCACCGGCGAGAAATTAACCTCGCAACAAATGGCCGATTTCTGGGCTGATTGGCACAAACGCTATCCGATTATCTCTCTCGAAGACGGTATGGCCGAAGACGATTGGGATGGTTGGAAATATCTGACCGATAAAATCGGAAAAACCTGTAACTTGGTGGGCGACGATTTGTTCGTTACCAACGAAAAACGTTTAAGAATGGGCATCGACAAAGGCGTGGCCAATTCTATTCTCGTAAAAGTAAACCAAATCGGTTCTTTAACTGAAACTATTAACGCTGTGAACTTGGCGTACCGCAATGGCTATACGGCCATCATGAGCCACCGTTCGGGCGAAACCGAAGATGTTACAATCGCAGATTTGGCGGTTGCATTGAACACAGGTTTGATCAAAACCGGATCGGCTTGCCGTTCGGAACGTATTGCGAAATACAACCAATTGCTTCGTATCGAAGAAATGTTAGGCGTTTCCGCAAACTATCTCGGAAAAGGGTTTAAATACGCGAAATAAATTGGGTACGGGGTTTCTGGGTACGAGGTGTGTTATAAGCCCACCTCGCACCTCACACCTCGCACCTCTTTACCATGATTCTCCTAATCGAAACCTCCACCCCCATCTGCTCCGTTGCTCTTTCTGATGGCAAGGATGTGTTGGCTATTCGAGAAAATCACGAAGGACTTTCTCATGCTGCTTTAACGACTATTTTTATAGATGAAGTGATGAAAGAAGCGGGGGCTAAGTTTTCGGATTTGGATGCCATTGCAGTAAGCAAAGGGCCCGGATCATACACAGGCTTGCGTATCGGCGTATCCACAGCCAAAGGACTTTGTTACGCTTTGAACAAACCATTGATTGCCGTAAATTCATTGCAAGCATTGGCACAAACGGCCGCAAAATCTTATTCTGAAAATCATTTATTCATTCCGATGATTGATGCACGGCGCATGGAAGTTTACGCAGCCATTTACAATGCCAAAAACGAATGCTTGCGCGAGGTTCAAGCCGACATCATAGATGAAAATTCGTATGCCGGCTTTGCTAAACAACCATTAATTTTATTAGGCGATGGCGCAACAAAATGCAAAGGCGTTTTCCTGAATTACCCCCTAATCACGATTGACGAAACTTTAAAGTTTTCGGCCAAAAACATGATTCCTATAGCTCAAAATGCTTTTGAAAACAAAATCTTTGAAGATGTAGCCTATTTTGAGCCTTTTTACCTAAAAGATTTTATTGCCGGGAAACCATCCGTCAAAGGACTCAAATAAAACTTTAACAAAAGATATTTGGTGGTTTCATTTTTTGTTCGTAACTTTGCAAAAATATTATTGACATGAAACGCCATCCCTATAAAACAGACGATTCTATACTCAGTTCGGCCAATGATTCTGCTGTTGCTTATGCGAGCCATATTACAGAAGAAAAATTAATCGAAAAAACATCTTGGAAAAACGCTCTGACAAAAGACGAACTTTTACTAAGTATCCGTTCTGAAATGCGCCGTTGGGATTGGAAGTAATGAATATAAAATTTTCACAGCAAGTTAAAGCGTTTCTACAAGAATGGGCATTTACGTTGTTTGAAAAACACTATTTTTCTTTCTACGAGAATGCCGATGAGTACGTAACAGATATTATCGAATCCATCTACGAAAACATTCCTCACAAATTTCTTTGGAAAACTCCACTGCAAGACTATTTCAAACTGATTTACGGCAAAAATGTTACATACATCAAATATAAAGTATCAAATAGCAAAACTGTTTGGTATATTTTATTTGAATATTCTGAAACTGAAAATGCTGTTTTGATACATCATATAACCAATGGTCAAAAAGATGCACATCGGATTAATTAATACCAACAATCAATGCAAGCAAAACTAATCTCTATCGGCGACGAACTCCTCATCGGGCAAGTCATCAACACCAACGCTTCGTGGCTGGCCGAACAACTGACTTTAATCGGTATCAAAGTTACCGAAGTTTTAACCATTTCCGACAACGGACAAGAAATCGAAACAGCCATCAAATCCGCTATCTCTACACATGATTTAGTGATTACAACCGGCGGATTAGGCCCCACCAAAGACGACATCACCAAACAATGCTTAGCCCATATCTTCAATGCCAAAATGGTAATGAATGAGGCTATGCTGGCTAATAATATCAAGCGGTTTAAAGCACGAGGTTTCGAAATGACCGAAATCAACCGCAAGCAAGCCGAAGTTCCCGATTGTTGCGAAGTGATTGTAAACACTTGCGGAACAGCGCCCGGCATGTGGTTCAACACACCAAACAAGGGCATCCTTATCTCATTAGCCGGTGTACCTTTTGAGATGAAAACGATGATGGAACTGAATTTACTGCCTCGACTGAAAGCCTTAAACGGCGGACAATTCATCTTAAACAAAACCCTAATGACGCAAGGGTTGAGCGAATCACATTTGTCCGATAGAATTGCGTCTTGGGAAGATGCGTTGCCTTCCAATTTCAAACTCGCCTACCTGCCCCAACCCGGCATCCTGCGCCTGCGCTTGTCTGCTTTCGGAAATGATGAAACCCTCTTAAAGCAAGAAATGGCCAAACAGTTAGACGAAATGCACCGCTTGATTCCCGAAATCTACGGCTATGACAACGAGAGTTTGGAATCCGTTATATTCCGATTGCTGAAAGATAAAAAACAAACCCTATCCACTGCCGAAAGCTGCACGGGCGGCTATATAGCCCATCGCATTACATCCTTGCCGGGAAGTTCGGCAGTTTTCAAAGGCTCTGTTGTGGCTTACAGCAATGAAGTGAAACAAAACCTCCTCCACATATTGCCTCAAACACTCGAAA
>JAITVC010000060.1 GCA_031286005.1 Bacteroidales bacterium | reverse complement strand
TTATTCCGAATTTCATGTCGGCGCCGCTGTTTTAGTCGAGAACGGCGACATTGTTACAGGTAATAATCAGGAAAATATGGCTTATCCATCGGGGCTTTGCGCCGAACGTGTGGCCATATTCTCAGCTTCTGCCCTGCATCCTAAACAGAAATTCAAAGCCATTGCTATTACCGCATTTTCCAAACTTGTTGCAACCAACAAACCTCTATCGCCTTGCGGCGCTTGCCGTCAGGCTATAATTGAATATGAAATTCGCGACGAACAACCTATTCGCTGTATTCTACGTGGCTCGTCGGGACCTATTTTTGTATTTCACAGCATGGCTGATTTATTGCCGCTGCAAGGAAAGTTTCTGTAATATTTTCTTAAAAAGTGTTAAAATTCATTAACATTTCCTAATTTTTGAAAAAAATTCCCTATCTTCGCAAAAAATTACGAAAATATGGAAAATTTGTATAACATTGCTCTTACGCTTCTACCCGGCGTTGGCGATAAGTTAGGTAAAGTTTTGGTAGAGCATTGCGGTAGTTCGGAAGCTGTTTTTAAAGAAAAAAAGAGAAATCTGGAAAAAATCCCGGATATAGGCACAATTACAGCACAAAAAATCGTGTCGCAGGGGGTATTGCAGCGTGCGGAAGAGGAATTAAAATTCATCGAAAAATATCAAATTCAAACATTCTTCTTCAAGGACTCAACCTATCCGAGACGGTTGTTACATTGTGCGGATAGTCCGTTAATGCTGTATTTCAAAGGTCATGCGGATTTGAATGCCGAAAAAATCATCAGCATTGTCGGCACACGAAAATGCACGAATTACGGACGAGACGTTATTGAAAAACTACTCGCCGATTTGAAACAGGACAATGTATTAGTCATTAGCGGCTTGGCTTACGGTATCGACACATTGGCACATCAAACAGCATTGAACTGTGATTTGTCTACGGTTGGCGTCTTAGGACATGGCTTGGACCGCATATATCCAAATCAAAACCAAAATTTAGCAAAAAAAATGCTCGAAAAAGGCGGATTGTTAACCAACTTTATGTCGAAAACCAACCCTGACGCCGTTAACTTTCCTTCACGAAATCGCATTATTGCCGGACTTTCCGATGCAGTTGTGGTGGTTGAAGCAGCCCGACACGGTGGAGCGCTTATCACGGCAGACATCGCCAATACCTACAACCGTGATGTATTTGCCGTTCCCGGACGATTGAATGACGAACGTTCCGAAGGTTGCAATTTTCTTATCAAAACCAACAAAGCGGCACTTATCGAAAGTGCGCAAGATATTCGTTATTTGCTGAATTGGGATTTGGATCCACAAACTCGACCTGTGTTGCAACCCAAACTATTTCTTGATCTTCCCGATGAGCAATTGATCGTTTTTAATATGATCCAAGCACACCCAAACGCCATTGTGGATGAACTTTGCAATTTGCTGAACATGCCTCTATCCAAACTCTCCGCACTATTGCTGCAATTGGAAATCGCCGGTATTATAGAAGTATTACCGGGCAAGAAATGGCGAATTTTACGACATTAATTTTGTCGAGTTAGCAAATCTTCGGCCAACATTCTCAAAGGCTGTTTTGCCTGTTCCGAAACGGAAATCTGCGCTAAGGCATTCATCGCCATACCTTGGTATTTCTGCATTTCAGACTTGGTATGTTCGCTGATATGAAGGTCGTTGTAGATGGATAAAACCGCATTAAATTTTTCATCCGCATCAAAATCAATTGATGAAAAATAGTGTTTCAATCGTTTAGATTGATCGTCATTGGCTAATTCCAGCGCTTTTAAATACAAAAATGTTTTTTTGTTAGAAGTAATATCGCCGCCGTGAACCTTGCCGAATTTATCTACATCGCTATACACATCCAACCAATCATCTTGCAATTGAAAGGCCAGCCCTATATTTTCGCCAAACGCATACAACTGTTTCAAATCCGCATGACTTGCATGGGCTATAATGCCTCCTATTTCCAACGCTCCTCCCAATAAAACAGATGTTTTCAAACGGATCATTTCGATATATTCCGGAATGCTTACATGTTCTTGCATTTCAAAATCCATATCGTACTGCTGACCTTCGCAAACACCTACGGCCACACGGTTAAAGGCTTGAATGATACGTTGCACGTTATTCGGTTCGGTTCTCGTCAAAAAATCATAAGCTATCGCAAACATCCCATCGCCGGAGAGAATAGCAATATTTTCGTTCCATTTTTTATAAACAGTCGGTTGCCCGCGACGAATAGGCGCTTTGTCCATAATATCATCGTGCAGTAGCGTGAAATTATGAAAAATTTCCACACCAACCGCAGGATGCAACGCCTGTTCAACATCGCCGCCAAAAAGCTCGCACCCCATCAACGTGAGCAACGGACGAATACGTTTCCCGCCTTGCGACAAACCATAAATAATCGGATCATACAGCAAGTTCGGTTGTTTTGAAATAATCTCTGTTCGAATAATGTGCTGTATCTTATCCAGCAATTGCGCATTTGTCATGTTTAACGTTGTTTCAAAATTTGAATTAAATATTCGCCGTAACCACTCTTTATTAAAGGTTTGGCAAGTTCTTCCAACTGCAGGTCTGTAATAAATTTCTGCCGCCATGCGATTTCTTCAATGCAGCATACTTTCAAACCTTGACGTTGCTCTATCACTTCAACAAATTGACTGGCTTGCAACAACGAAGCAAATGTACCCGTATCAAGCCAAGCCGTTCCACGACTAAGAATACCCACTTTGAGTTTGCCCATTTCGAGATATTTCTTATTCACATCCGTAATTTCATACTCCCCTCTTGCGCTTGGTTTAAGGTTTTTGGCAATTTCAACAACCGAATTATCATAGAAATACAATCCCGGAACAGCATAATTCGACTTCGGCTGTTTAGGTTTCTCTTCGATGGAAATAGCGTTGTTATGTTTATCAAATTCAACCACACCATAGCGCTCGGGATCAGATACGTGATAAGCAAAAACCACTCCCCCGTCGGGGGCATTGTTTGCTTTCAACAATTTTTCAAGATCGGCAGCATAAAAAATATTATCGCCCAAAACAAGGGCAACCTTATCGTTCCCGATAAATTTTTCGCCAATCACAAAGGCCTGTGCCAATCCGTTAGGAACTTCCTGCACGGCATACGAAAATTTACAGCCAAGCGAAGTTCCATCGCCCAGCAAACGTTCAAAATTCGGCAAATCTTGCGGTGTGGAAATAATTAATATCTCACGGATATTAGCCATCAACAGCACCGAAAGCGGATAATAAATCATCGGTTTGTCATAAATCGGCATCATTTGCTTGCTCATCGCAAGCGTAAGAGGGTGTAGGCGCGTTCCGGCGCCTCCGGCTAAGATAATTCCTTTCATAGTGTTATTTTTTGGAGCAAAGATACAAAAAAATTATGAACGCCACAAGGCCTTAACAAAGTTAATTTATGGATTATGAACTATGATTTCTTTGAATTTTTATTCGTTAAGCAGGCGCAACACCTTTTCTTCTAATTCTTTTCCTCGCAAATCTTTCGCAATGATAATACCTTCGAGATCTAAAAGAATGGTCGTAGGATAATTTTTTATTCCATATATCTCTGCAATTCGGTTTGTTTTGTCCGACATTATGTTGAGCCAAGTAATCGAATTTGTGTAAATAAGTCTTTCGAGCGCATCCGACGAACTTTCTACGGCTATTCCTATAATCTCGAATTTTGATCGATCCGTTTTTGAATACAACTCTTTAAGATGGGGAATTTCAGCTATGCAAGGCCCACACCAAGTTCCAAAAAAATCAAGCAAAACATATTTTTCTCTGAAACTATCCAACACTATGGTTTTTTTTGTTATAAATTCCTCTGCTTGAAACGGAAATGGAGTTCCGCCTATTTTTGTGGAAGATACTTGTACTTGCGACAAATCAGTCGTTTTAAAAGCATCCAAATTTCCCTTATCAATCTTTTCCAAAAGAAGTACAAATTTCTTAACATCTACTCCCAAAAATTTGTAAAATTCATCTTTGATTTCGATATATTCATCTTTTTCATAATCTACTTTGATATAGTCTCCTTTTTTCAAATTGGTCGTAATCGCAAGTGTAGCGCCTCGCCGATTAGCCGACGAAACGACCATTTGTTCGCCATTGTATTGAGTTGTTGCATAGAGGATAGGAAGGTAGTGCATCAATACATCGAAACGTGTGTTATACGTAACATAAAACGGTGTACTGACCGTCATTATTTTATTTTGAATAATAGTGCTGTCGCGTTAGATTTTATTTTTTAGTTGTATGAGTTTAATTATGTTTAATTTATGAATGTTTTTTGATTTTTTGATTTGAAATGAGGTATCTTTGCAGAAAAATGCAAAGTTATGAATTCAGGTCAGTATATATTTCGTCAAATTATTAGCTATATGAGTGTTTACGAGTTTGATAAGTGCGTTAATCGTTACGAAGGTAACAAAAAAGTTCGAGAGTTGAACTGCCGAAATCAGTTTCTGCAACTATTTTTTGGACAACTTACCGGTCGTAATGGTTTGCGTGATATTCACACTTGCTTGAAGGCTCATCAATCCAGCTTGTATCATCTTGGCATTCGCCAATTAGCAAGTTTTTCAACATTAGCACGTGCTAATGAAAACCGCGACAGTCGTATCTTTTCAGACTTTGGACAGTACATGATCAATCTGGTTTCTCCGATTTACTCCAGTGATGAAATCCAAGATTTAGATGTTTCAAATCCGATTTTCGCATTAGATTCGACAACGATTTCGGTGAGTATAAAGCTTTGTAAATGGGCTCGTGGAAAGCGTTCCAAAGGTGCTGTAAAAATGCACACGTTGATGAATTTGCACGGCAACATTCCAACTTTTATTTACATTACAGATGGCAAAACTCACGATGTAAATGATCTTGATTTACTTGATATTACTGCGAATGCAGTCTATGTAATGGACAAAGCATATATTGATTTTTTTCGTTTGTTTTTGTTGGATCAAGCAGATTCATATTTTATCGTTCGTGCAAAAGACAATATGGTTTTTGATATTGTCTGTGAGATGCCTGTTGATACTGAAAACACTAACGTTTTGAGTGATCAGAAAATCCAACTCAAAGGTGTAAAATCGAAAACATTGTACCCGAAATTTCTTCGCAGAATCACGTATTACGATGACCAAAAGAAACTAACCTTGATTTTCTTAACCAACAATTTCTACGAAAGTGCAGAAAACATCGCGCAAATCTATAGAAAACGTTGGCAAATCGAAGTTTTCTTCAAGTGGATCAAACAAAATCTACAAATCAAAACGCTTTGGGGACACTCCGAAAATGCCGTGAAAACGCATCTTTGGATTGCAATTATTGCGTATTTGACTGTTGCTTACATCAAGAAACAACTCAAATGCAACTACTCAATTTACGAAATGATGCAGATTTTTAGCGTATCGTGTTTCGAAAAAACACCGATAACACAGTTACTCTCTGAATCTCATCTCAAACAAAATGTCTATGAACTTAACTTATTTAATTACTCTTAATTTTTAACGCGACAGCACTATTGCTTTATTAGGTAAACCATCCAAAGAGTATGTAGCAGTCGATCCGGAACATAGGACGTTGGGGCCGGTTGGGCCGGAGATGGTAGACATAACCGACTTTACAGCAGCATAGGCATTTAACCTACCAGAAGCAACTAATCCGTTAAGCGATGGTATTCTGTCTGCACCATCGAGCAAATTCCGTTTTACAGACAAAGCAAAATTTGAAGGATTATTTTTATGTTCTCGTATCATACTTTGCGACATTACAGCATACATCAAGGCAATAACACCTTCAACTTGAGGCGTTGCCATAGATGTGCCTATATCATATCCATAACGATTATTTGGAAATGTGGAATAAATTATTCGTTCCCGGCGCTCCAATGTCAATATGAGTGGCCCCATATCCTGCATTGGTGTATTTCGTATCAGATGAAGTGGTATTGGTTACCGTAATTAGAAAATTACTTGAACAGGCAGCAGGCATATCTCCTACCTGGTCTATATCCCAATTTGCATTAGCAGTTGCGGCACAATTTAATATCCCAACACTTCCTAAAGTATCATACATGGCGCACCAAATTGGATAATTAGCAGGATTTCCTCCATCATCCCAATCAACCCCAAATGACGAATTTGTAGCAACAATAAAAGCGCCTTGCTGTCCATTGGTTTCGTTATAGGTCGCTCGCATTTCCAACACATACGAATAGGCTTCAACAACTGTTGCCTCATTACTGGAACTGCCGCAAACAGGTAAGACTTTAACATTCCAATTCACTCCGCTTACACCTCTGTTATTATTTCCAATAGCTCCCACGATACCTGCAACATGCGTTCCGTGATAATCAACATTAATAGTTCCGGTATGATTATAGGCATTCCATCCGTCGTAATCATCAATATAACCATTATTGTCATCATCTATTCCATTATTCGGAATATCATCTGTGTTTTTCCAAAAACATAAATCTTCATGATTTATATCTACTCCTCCATCAATAACTGCTACAACAATATCATCGCCATCTGAAGTTGGACCTCCTGAGGTAAATTCATCCCAAACGTAAGGTAATCTGATTTTCGCAGGAGCCCATTGCGCATTATAATTAGGGTCATTAGGAGTAATGGCTCTGGTATGATTGTTTTGAGCATATCTTACGTTGATATTTTGCCGTAAATTATTCATCCTCTTATTTCTTTCATTTATACTTCTTTGATCTACTTTATCTGTAAATTCAAAGAGCCAAATGTTTAACCTTTTAGATAAAAAACGTTTGGGAGTAATTTTCTGATTGGAATTAGCAGCAAATTTTGCTGCATCTACTCCCTGCTCTAACCAAATTATCAACTCATTTTCCACATAAGAATATGATTCTTGTGCATATATGGGGCTAATAAACAAGGTTGCAATAATCATCAATATTTTTTTCATATCAATTTTTATTTGATTGCTTAATAAATACAATTACTGGATTATTCTGCGAATCTATAAATCTCAATTCATTATTTGAAATTTCAAACATCATAGTATTGTGTATATTTTCTTTGAAGGAGGTTGCTTCTTCTCTTAGCTCAATACCGGCATGATTATATTGAATATATTTTAGGTTCAAGATTAGAATAGAATGCTTATCTTTGCATTATCTAATTGAGAACAAAAGAAAAACAAGTATATAAAAAATGCTAAAATTTCAGAGGCTAAATTTAGAGTCATATTGAA
>JAITVC010000047.1 GCA_031286005.1 Bacteroidales bacterium | reverse complement strand
ATTCGCATTGCGGGCGATGAATTTAACAAGGATATTGAAGAATACATGCGCAAGCAACATAATATCAACATTGGCGAACGCACGTCCGAGAAAATCAAAATCGAAGTGGGCGCAGCTATTCCCGATTTGGAGAATCCGCCGGAAGATTATCCGGTGCAAGGTCGAGATATGTTGACCGGTATTCCGAAAGAAATTGTGGTGAGCTATTCAGAGATTGCCCATGCTTTGGATAAATCCATTATCAAAATCGAAGCAGCTGTGTTGGATGCTTTGGCACAAACTCCGCCGGAATTGTCGGCCGATATTTATCGCACGGGAATTTATTTGGCTGGTGGCGGATCCATGCTCAGAGGCTTGGATAAACGCTTGAGCCAAAAAACCAAGCTTCCGGTGCGCTTGGCCGAAGACCCGCTTCGTGCTGTGGCTCGCGGAACCGGTATTGCGTTGAAAAACTTTGACAAATTTGTATTTTTGATTAAATAATCCGAATACGTGAATAATCTCGTTAGGTTTGTAAAACGATTTTCGTTTGTCTTGCTATTCCTTCTGCTTGAAGGAATAGCATTGGCTTTATTGGTGCAAAGCCACCGCTTTCAAGCCGGCCAAATGAAACGGATGTATACTGGTATTGTGGGGTCTGTTTTTGGCGAATACAACAATTTGACGGACTATTTCAACCTGCGTGCCAATAATTTGGCTTTGAGTGCTGAGAATGCCCGATTGCGTGCTCAGATAGCGCAATCCTATCAATTTGTCGACCGCAAGCAATTTATCATCAGCGATACGGTTTACAAGCAGCAATATGCCTATATTAATGCTAAAATCATCAGTAATTCGATTACTAAACGCAACAATTATGTGATGATTAATAAAGGTACTAATCAAGGTGTGAATGCGGGTATGGCTGTGATTTCCTCGAATGGAGTGGTTGGCGTGGTCAAAGTAGCGTCGAAAAATTTCGCATCCATTCTATCGCTGCTTCATGACGATAGCCGCATTAGCGCGCGAATTAAGAATGAAAACTATACCGGATCCGTGTTGTGGAAAGGTCAATCCTATCATACGGCGCAAATGGTGGATGTGCCGTCGCATTTCAAAATTCAGTTGGGCGATACGGTTGTTACCAGCGGCTATTCGTTGGATTTTCCGGAAGGCATCCCTATTGGAACAGTGAGCAAAATACTTACCTCGCAAGGCGATAATTTCCATACACTGAGCGTGAAACTATCCACTGACTTTAACCGGATTGACTATGTTTATGTGGTAAAGAATCTGTTTAAGGGCGAATTAGACAACCTCGAAGACATGCAAATCAAAGATGAATAATACAGTTCTCATACGAAATATCCTGCGTTTTGCATTTTTGCTGTTGTTGCAGGTTTTGGTGCTCGATCACATTCATATTGCGAATGAGGTAACGCCGTATATCTATATTTTAGCAATTCTCTTGATACCATTCGGAACACCGAAATGGCTGTTGCTGATTGTTGCTTTTGTGTTGGGATTTTTAATGGATGTGTTTTTGGGAACGATGGGCTTACACATGGCTGCCACCGTTCTAACGGCATTCGTTAGGCCGATGTTGCTGTCGATGGTTTCTCTCGGTCGAGATTTCGATCGTGCAGACTCTCCCAGTATAAAGGAATTAGGCTGGGATTGGTTTATTTGGTATGCCATAATTTTGATTGTCATCCACCATGCGGCCATATTTATGTTGGAGATTTTCCGTTTTGATGAATTTGGCACAACGCTACTGCGCATTTTATACAGTTCTTTTGCAACGTTTGTGCTGGTGATGTTGTCGCAGTTTTTGTTTTTCTCGCGGAAAAATGGTGACTAGTTATTTCACTAATCGCTCGCAATGTTCTATAAAAGGGTTGTCTTTTGTGCATCGGTTTGTTAAAAACTGTTTATCTTTTCATGCTACAAAGGTGCAAGAAAATTCTTAAACTATAAAATTTTCTTGCAAATAATTGTTAATAATTTTCGTATCTTTGCACTCTAAACCAAGCATCATGTTAAAGTTCCTCATAGAAAAAGAATTTAAGCAGATTTTCAGAAATCCGTTCATTCCGAAAATCATTGTGGCGATGCCGTTGATGATGATGTTGGTGATGCCTTGGACGGCCAATCAATCGGTGAAAGGTTTAAAGTTAAGCGTTGTGGATAACGACCACAGCCCGTTTTCCGAACAATTAATCCTCAAAATAACGGCATCGGATTATTTCCAACTGACGGATATTTCGCCCACCAACGACAAGGCGATGCAAAGCATAGAATCGGGCAACGCCGACTTGATTTTGGAAATAGAACCCGATTTTGAAAAGAACTTAATGCGTGAAAACGTCGGACACGTCCTAATTTCTGCCAACTCCGTCAATGGCATGAAAGGCGGCATGGGCACGGCTTATCTTACGCAGATTTTGGGCGATTATGCAGCGGAACTGCGTGAAACGTATGGACATATCAGTGGCATGGGCATTTCGACTTCGCTCAATGACCGTGTGGCGCCCGCACAACAAATCCCAAAATTCACGGTTACCCCGCAATTCAAATTCAATTCGCATTTGGATTACAAGGTGTTTATGGTGCCGGCGTTGATGGTGATGTTGTTGACCATGATTGTGGGATTTTTGCCGGCCTTGAATATCGTTGGCGAGAAAGAAATCGGCACGATTGAGCAAATCAACGTAACGCCAGTAAGCAAAATGATGTTCATTTTAGCCAAACTAATTCCATATTGGATTATCGGATTTGTGGTGCTGACGCTTTGTATGGGGCTTGCGGTGGTGGTTTACGGCATTTTCCCCGTTGGCAGTCTGCTCACGATTTATGTCTTTGCGCTGATTTATATTTTTGTGCTTTCGGGCTTTGGACTCATCATTTCCAACTATTCCAACACCATGCAACAGGCGATGTTCGTGATGTTTTTCTTCATCATGGTGTTTATCATGATGAGCGGATTATTTTCGCCCATCGCAAGTATGCCGGATTGGGCGCAAACCGTTACCATTTTCAACCCTCTGAAATATCTGATGCAAGTGATGCGATTAGTCTATTTGAAAGGCAGTGTGTTTGGCGAAATGATTCCGCAGTTTTGGGCGTTGTGTGGGTTTGCAGTGGTTTTGAACGCTTGGGCGGTGGGGAGCTATCGGAAAAGTAGTTGATAGTTTGCACTTTCAATAATTTTTTGTATCTTTGCCCTTGTAAAAATTAAAAAGATTACTATGAAAAAAGTCATTACTTTTGGCGAGATCATGCTTCGCCTCGCAACACCGGGCTAGGAGCGTTTTTCGCAAGCCCGTCAAGTTAATGCAACGTTTGGCGGAGGAGAAGCCAATGTTGCCGTCTCATTAGCCAATTAT
>JAITVC010000026.1 GCA_031286005.1 Bacteroidales bacterium | reverse complement strand
CCTCATCATCCACCCAAACCACGTGTGCCAACGACAGGTTGGGCGACAATATGCCGAGCTTGTGCAGGTATTTCACGGGGCTTAAGCCAAAGTTCTTTATAGAATCTTCGTATTCTTGGCGCGACTCTGACAGGTGTGTATGAAACACTAAACCATTCGCTTTCGCAAAGTCGGCACTCCATTTGAAGAGTTCGCCAGATACGGTATAAATGGCGTGTGGTGCGATAGAGTAACGGACTGTGGAGTTGAACGATTGTGCAAGTTTCAGGTTCTCTTCGGTCATTCGCTTGGCGTGTTCCGCACGTTCGGGGTCGAAGAAATCGAAGATGGAATCGGTGATTGTGGCACGCAATCCCATTTCGGCAATGGCTTGATAGGCTTGCTTCGGACGGAAATACATATCATTGAAACATGTTGTTCCGGATTCAATCATTTCAAGGCAAGCGAGTTTGGTACCCCAATAAATCGTTTCGTCCGTGTTTCTCGCTTCGGCAGGCCAAATGCGCTCTTTGAGCCAACGTTCCAAGGGCAAATCTTCGGCATAGCCTCTAAACAAGGTCATCGCAGCATGAGTATGTGCATTGACAAAACCGGGAAAAACGGCCTTTTTCCGTCCATCAACTACCGTATCTGCATTCACTTGTAAGTTCTGGCCTATCTGCTTAATCAATGTTCCATCAATAAAAATATCGGTTGGCTTATCCTTAAATTGCACGTTGCGAATTAAAATACTCATAGTCTTTAATGTTTCAAATTTAGGTTGCAAAGATACGAAATATTTATGATTTGTGGGTTATGAATTATGTTTTGGCAATATTTTATTTTGAGGTATTTTTTATACCGGAGTTGTAGCGGACTTGATACGGAGTTGGTACGGACTTGGTGGCCTTAAAGTGAGATTTCTTATTTTAGAAAAAAGTTGTATCTTTGTGTCGTAATAACATAAAATTGTTCAAACAAAATAAACACTATTTATCATGACAAAACTCGTAAAAACCTCCCTATTCATTGGTACTTTAATTGGATTAACTCTTGCTGCCAACATCATTTTGAAAAGTTCTAAACCTATCGCTGAACATGTTGATGCGAAAGAGGTGATTGAACACGTTGAAACCTACATTGGGAAAACGATTGAAACCGAAGGCCGGATTGTTCACGTATGCGGGGTGAGCAAAAAGAAGATGAGACTTTATGTTGAGAACATCGGCTCTATCAATATCATTACCGAAAAGCCTAACTTGACATTTGACGGCAATTTCAACCAAAAAGACATCAAAGTTGTGGGTACGGTTAAAGAAATTCGCATTACTTCAAAACAGATTGATGACATGGAACAATCCATTGCCATTCCGTGCAGCATCGACCGTTTGGCCTGTATCGATACGGCGTATGTTGAAAACAAACGTCGAAACGGAACGTTGGAAAAATCTTCGCAACAGGGTATCGAGCAATCAAGAGAGACGATGAAAGAAACCGGCAAAGACTATATTTCCATCGTTACAATTGTAGCGGAAAGTGTTGATTTGAAGTAGTAGGGTTTGGTCAATTCGCTGTTTTTTTGTAACTTTGTGGTGATTTATAGACAACACAGAGCAATAAATTCAAAATTTAAGACAATGGACAAACTATTATTATCCGTGATTATTGGGCTTGTAGCAGGAATTATTGACATTATTCCAATGATCGTACAAAAGTTACCAAAATATTCGACTGCTGCTGCATTTTTCTATTACTTTTTTATCTCAATCGTTATCGTAAACATAGATTTACCTCATATCGCTTGGTGGTTAGAGGGCGGACTGATTTCGTTTGCTTTAATCATACCCATGTTGATACACGTTGGACATACGGATAAAAAACCGTTACCAATAATCACTGCAAATTCAATTATTATTGGGACATTAGTTGGAATTGCCGGACATTTTTTGGGTTAAAAACAATGTCTTTTATGGAACTTTCCGCACCTTTCATCGGCATCAGCAGAAATCGTTTGGCAACAGACGGAGCAGGCGTAACGACATTAGCCGCATTTTGGGGCTGTCCGCTTTCTTGTAAGTATTGCTTAAATCCGCAATCGTTGGACGAAACTGCGGCAATTCGTGTGCTTACGCCGGAAGACCTGTATCACATAACCAAAATTGATGAACTGTATTTTTTGGCCACGCATGGCGGAATAACTTTTGGCGGCGGAGAGCCCGGTCTTTATCCCGATTTTATAACTGAATTCAGAACGTTTTGTGGCAACCAATGGACGATTGCCATAGAAACAAGTTTGAATGTTCCTTTGAAACATATAAAAGCCTTGCATCATGTAGTGAATAACTATATCGTGGATATTAAGGATATGAACGCAGACATTTACAAACGTTATACAGGGAAAGAAAATGCTTTGCCCATCGCCAATCTGAAATGGTTGGTTGAGCAGGGAAATGCCGATAATATAAACGTTAGAGTGCCATTGATTCCCGATTTCAATACCAAGCAGGATATTGAAAATACTGTTTCAGAACTAAACAAATTAGGCATACGGCATATTGATCGATTTTCATACAAACTAAAAACTACAACACCATGAACAGAGGAAAACAAACTTGCCGAATCCTAAAAGAAATTCGCCAACAAATCGCTGACCAAAACGATATTGCCTATATTACATCCGAATGTCATTTTCAAGGCGAATGCAAAGGCACTTGCCCCAAGTGTGAGGCCGAATTGCGCTATCTCGAAAATGAATTGCAAAAACGCAAACAACTCGGAAAAGCTGCGGCTATTGCGGGTATATCGTTAGGTATAGCCGGAACGTTTGCGGCTTTGCCAACTACTCCCGTTTACGGACAAGACATGGCAGTTGAGAAAATAATACCACGAGATACGAGTGCCTCACAAGCAATTCGAGGTGTTGTTGGAGAGGTTCAGGTGGAGGGTGAGATGCCTTTTATGATTATTGAGGAAATGCCAGAATTTCCGGGAGGTGAAGAAGCTCGTGTGAAATATCTATCGGAAAATATGATTTATCCGTCAGCCGCTCGAGACTCCGGTATACAAGGAACTATTTATGTTAATTTCATTATTGAAAAAGATGGCAGTATTAGCGATGTAAAAGTTGTTAATGGTATCGGAGGTGGTTGCGATGAAGAAGCCATTCGGGTTGTTAAAATGATGCCGAAATGGAAACCCGGAAGACAAAGAGGTAAACCTGTACGTGTAG
>JAITVC010000025.1 GCA_031286005.1 Bacteroidales bacterium | reverse complement strand
AAAAGAACCCGTTACGGAGTCAACGAAAAAAGCGGCACGTTGCTTCTATGCTTTGGCGCAACAGCGTGCGGATAGCAAGCGTTATCCGGCTATCGATCCGGTGGATAGTTATTCAAAATATCTGGAATATCCCGAAATCATTGAATATTTGGACGAGCGTATTGAAAAGGATTGGGTAGAAAAAGTGAACAAGGGCAAAACTATCGTTCTGCGAGGAAAAGAGGTGAACGACCAAATCAACATCTTGGGCGATGATGGCGTACCTGTGGAGTTTCACGACCGTTTTTGGAAGTCGGAACTCATCGACTTTGTGATTTTACAGCAAGATGCATTCGATAAAATTGATGCCAACTGCCCAATAGAACGCCAAAAGTTCATGTACAACAAAATCATCGACATTTGCGATACCACGTTTAACTTCGATAATTTCGAGGAATGTTCAACCTTCTACAAACGCATCATCAATGTTTGCAAACAGATGAACTATTCGGAGTATCAGAGTGCGATGTTTGATCGGTATGTTCGAGAATTAGAAGATATTATTGCGGAACGGAAAAATGTATGAAAACGGAAATCTTTTGGATAGATAAATTAAGAATACTCGCAACGTTGGGTGTTATTCTTCTGCATACTTCGAGCGGCACGTCATACAATTATGGAAATATTCCAAATCTTAGTTGGTGGGTTGGCAATATTTTTGATAGTGCAGGTCGTTTCGCAGTTCCTGTATTTTTGATGATTTCGGGGGCATTAATCTTATCCAAAACATACGATAATATTGGAGAATATCTAAAAAAACGAGTCGTAAAAATACTACTTCCATTCTTATTTTGGAGTCTAATCTACATCGTAAAGAATCTATTTTTAGCATTTTACAATGGTACAAGTATGAGCTTTATCGAAATTTTGAAGTTTGTGATTATGCAATTCAAATATGGCGCATCTTTCCATTTTTGGTACATTTATATGCTCATTGGACTTTATTTGTTTTTCCCAATTATAGGAAAATGGATAAAGAAAAGTAGCGCATGCGAATTGAAATATTTTTTAGGCATTTGGCTGCTAACAACATTCATTCATTTTCCATTTATAAGTAAAGTTTTTCCAAACGTTGATCTTGCTTATTTTTCAGGCTACATAGGTTTTCCTGTTTTAGGATATTATCTTGCAAACAAAACATCTTCTGATTTTCGAATAGAAAAAAGACGAGCCATTTTGCTAATATTAACGGGATTCTTAATCACGGTATTGGGAACATTTTTTATTGCCAAATACAACGGACATTTTTCCGATACGCTTTACAAACCGTTATCTCCTCAAATTATTCTTATAGCAGCAGGAATGTTTTTGTTATTTAAGAGTTCCTCTCGCAACCCCCAAAAATATTCAACCATTCTTTTGTTTTTCAGCAAATACTGCTATGGAATATTTTTAATTCACCCTTTTATTTTAGAGATAATGGAGAAAATTCATATTCAGACATCACTCATTCATCCCATTCTTAGCATTCCTTTAATTTGTGTGCTATGCTTCCTTTTTTCAATGTCAATTATTTGGTGTGTAAATAAATTACCTTTTGGAAAATATATATCTGGCTGATATTCGTTGCGAAAATAAAACATAAACCTCTGTAAACAAAATATAACGGATTCCCAAAAAGTTAAACAAAAAGAAATGAAAAACCTCTACATCATATCAGGCTGTAACGGCGCCGGAAAAACAACGGCTTCGTTTACGATATTGCCCGAATTGTTGGATTGCTATGAGTTTGTGAATGCCGATGAAATCGCAAGAGGTTTGTCGCCGTTTCAACCTGAAAAAGCAGCCATAGAGGCAGGTCGAGTGATGCTTGGCAGGATCAATCATTTATTGAATGAACATATTAATTTTGCATTTGAAACCACATTGGCAACCAAAAGTTACAAAAACACCATTTTGAAAGCACAAGAAACGGGTTACAACGTTACATTGTTGTTCTTTTGGTTACAAACCGTTGAATTGGCAAAGGAACGTGTGCAAATTCGTGTGTCAGAGGGTGGACATAACATCGAAACAGAAACCATTGAACGCCGATATTTAAACGGTATCCGGAATTTGTTTGATATTTATTTGCCGATAGCAGACGAAGTTTTGATTTTTGACAATTCAATAGGGAAACACGAACTTATAGTAAAAAAGACAAAAGACCTTCACTTAATTTTAGATAATATCAAGTTTAATTTAATAAAACATCAATATGATAGCCAAAGAAAATGATAGCAATGTTAGAGTTGATAAAATCCTCAAAGGATTAGAACTTACCTATGAAAAATTGCTCACCGAAAAACGAGCAAAAGGTCAAAGATTGGTCGTACTTCGGGACAATAAAATTGTAACCATTAAACCATAACACCACTTCATCATGAAACGCCTATCCTTATTTTTAACAACCTGTTTGCTTGCCGCTATGGCATTTTCTCAAGAAGAAATCAAACTTTATCCCAATGGCCCTGCCGAAAGCAACGGTCTCGAAAGCCAAGAAAAACACCGTGACAAGGAATTTTTGATGAATATTTCCGAGCCTCGAATGCAAGCATTCATTGCGCCCAAAGACGTGGCTAACGGCGCTGCAGTCATTATTTGTCCGGGTGGCGGATATGTTGGAGTTTCCTATATCAAAGAAGGTTCTGAAATAGCCAGATGGTTCAATGAACGAGGCATTTCTGCATTTGTATTGTTCTATCGAATGCCGAACGGACATCCTGAGATCCCTTTAAAAGATGCACAAACAGCGATGGACATCATTCGCAACCGTGCCCCGGAATGGAATATTGACACAAAAAAGATTGGCATTATGGGCTTCTCGGCCGGTGGACATTTGGCCTCAACGGTTGGCACTCACTTTACAGATGAGAAATATCGACCTGCGTTTATGATTCTCGGCTATCCGGTCGTTACGATGAAAGACGATGGCTCTCACAAAGGCTCTCGTAAGGCATTGCTTGGTGAAAACCCAAGCGAAGAGTTGATTTTGCGCTATTCCAACGAACTTCATGTTACGGCTCAAACACCGCCAACCTTTATCTACCATTGCTCCGATGATAAAACCGTTCCCGTTGCCAACAGCGAGAACTTAATTAATGCCATCAAATCCTTTGGAACACTAGCCACCTTGATGGTTTACGACCAAGGCGGACACGGTTTTGGTATGCGCAAGCGCGATATAGAAGCCGATGTTTGGCCTTTTATGTTGCACGAATTTCTATTCGAGCAAGGGCTTGCCAAAGAGCATCCTAATTCAACAATACCGCAGGCCGTTCCAAAAACAAAATAACTGAAATATACCTATCCATGAATACAAAACCTTTCCAAAAAATCTACACCAAATTAGAGGGCATCACCAAAGCCACCGTTACCATCCGTGCAGAAAACGTGATGAACGACGAACTCGCTATGGTTGGCAACCGCTTGGCGCAAGTCGTGAAAATCAACGGCGACCAAGTCGTGCTGCAAGTGTTTTCCGGCACAGAAGGCATCAACACGTCCACCGAAGTAACCTTTCTGGGCGAAGCGCCAAGTTTGAACGTGAGCGATGACCTTTCCGGTCGATTCTTCAATGCCTACGGACAACCCATCGACGGCGGCCCAAATGTAGATGGCGAAAAACGTGAAATCGGTGGCCCTTCCGTAAACCCGTTTCGCCGAATGCAACCCTCGCAGTTTATCCCGA
>JAITVC010000173.1 GCA_031286005.1 Bacteroidales bacterium | reverse complement strand
TGGCATAACTTTTATTATGACCGGATTAATGGGTATTGCTTTCATGGCTTTCATGGGGATTAAATTGTAGTTTATAAAGTTCATAAAATTAGTATATGTTTAATATAGATCCTATTTTACAGCACATCATTATCGGCGTAGCCGTGTTCTTAATAATCATCCTTTTATTGGTTGGGCTATTGCTGTATGCACGCAAGAAATTGATACCGGAAGGCAAGGTGCATATTCTTATCAATGATGAAAAAGACCTTGAAGTAGAACCGGGTTCATCACTATTATCAACACTTGCAGCAGAGAAAATCTTCCTTCCTTCAGCTTGTGGTGGTGGTGGCACTTGCGGTATGTGCCGCTGTCAGGTATTGGAAGGTGGTGGTAGCATTTTGCCTACCGAAACTGGTTTCTTTACTCGTAAGGAGCAACAAAACAATTGGCGTTTGGGTTGCCAAGTGAAAGTTCGTGAAGACTTGAAAATCCAGATACCCGAAGAAATCTTCGGCATCAAGAAATGGGAATGCGAAGTGGTTTCTAACCGGAATGTAGCCACGTTTATTAAAGAATTTGTGGTGAAATTGCCAGCAGGCGAACGTTTGAATTTCCGTTCCGGCGGCTATGTTCAAATTGATGTTCCGGAAGTTGAAGTTGATTACGCTAAAGATATTTTTGTTGAAGAAAAATATCGTGAAGATTGGGATAAACTCCGCATTTGGGATTTAAAAATGAAAAATCCAGAGCCTTGCTTCCGTGCGTATTCGATGGCTAACCATCCGGCAGAAGGTGATATAGTGATGTTAAACATCCGTATAGCCACGCCTCCGTTTGACAGAAAAGCGGGCGGGTTTATGAATGTGAATCCGGGTGTTTGTTCGTCGTATATCTTCTCGTTGAAACCGGGTGATAAAGTAACCGTTTCGGGGCCTTATGGCGAGTTTCATGTAAAAGATACTAACAGAGAAATGATGTTTATCGGAGGCGGAGCCGGTATGGCGCCTATGCGTTCGCATATTTTGGATCAATTCCTTACAAAGAAGACCTCTCGCAAGGCTTCATTCTGGTATGGAGGACGTTCGCTTCGCGAATTGTTCTATGAGGATGATTTCCGTGCTATCGAAAAGGATTTCCCTAATTTCAAATTCAATATTGCTTTGTCTGAACCACAACAGGAAGACAATTGGACGGGTTATACGGGCTTTATACATCAAGTGATTTTTGAGAACTATCTTAAGAATCATCCGGAACCCGAAGAGATTGAATACTACCTTTGTGGTCCTCCGGTGATGAATGCAGCAATTCAGAAAATGCTCGACAATTTAGGGGTTCCTAAGGAGATGATAGCATTTGACGATTTTGGGGGGTAATACTCATAAATATTTACTGACATGAAAAAACTGTTCTTTTATCTTGTAACGATGGGCACTTTGTTTAGTGCTTGTAAGAAAGATTCGAAATTCTCGTACGAACCAAAGAAAGAGACTGTTAAAAAATTACCTTCTAAGGAAATGTATAATGGTAGAGTTCTGCGAACTTTCGATTATGATGAGTTAAATCGATTAATTAGAGTCGATGAACCGGGAATCGGTAATTCTTGGTACAATATTTCATACAATAATGAAAATGCACCAATAGGCCTTACAAGTTATTTTGGAACCGATACAATTGTGTATCAAGGAGACAAAGTTCTTATTTTCAATCCGAATTTAGCTCCTCCTTATTTGAATGATACAACAATTATTACATTAAATTCAAAGGGTGAAATTACATTGATGAGAATTAATGGCTGGCAAACAAGTTATCCTGACAAAGGTACAGAATACACTTATAATTCTAATGGAAATTTGAGCCGAATCTTCTCTCGAGAGTATAACGAGTCAATAACCATTATGTATTCATCTGTACTCTCGATATTCCGTCATGTCAATACACCAGACTGGTTTATTTTATCATGGAATCGAATAAGTGATAACTATAGCTATAGTCAAAGAGGTTATATGCCAGCCATCATTTTGGCCCCTAATCCCAATTTCAACAACATGTATTATACCTATGAATTGGATTCGGAAGGCTACGGGTATGTTGCTAAAAAGATTCTAAAAGATGAAAACGGGAAAGAATTAAGTTTCTTAACCTACGAATATATTCCGGCAAACTAATTAATTAGCCAGATTGTTCGTGTTTTTTATACTTTAGCACCCTAACATTAATTCATAAAATATGAAAAAAATTATCATCACGTTAACTTTTAGTTTATTCGCAATTCTTTCCTATGCTCAATTCTTTGTTGGGGGGCAATTAGGGTTTAATTCCACCATAAATACAGCCAAACCAAACGTTGGAATAGAACAAAAAACACGAAATACTGCATTTGCCATTGTTCCTTCGGCAGGATACCAATTCAAAAACAAATTTGCCCTTGGTTTACGACCTAATTTGATGTTACAAAATGAGACAGCTGTCAATTATTTTGGCAGTAACGATGATTATAAAACAAAAAGCATGATATTCGCTTTTGAGGCTTTTGGTCAATATACATTCGTTAAATTTGGCAAGTGGTCTATATATGCAGATGCAGGGGTTGGTCTTGGAAAGGGAAAATCAAAAATGACTTACGGCTCTTCATCTGAAGATTTATTAGAAACAACCATTTGGGGTATTAATATCAAACCTGTTTTAGCTTATGATTTATCTGAAAAGATAAAGTTACTTGCAAATCTTAATTTTTTAGGCCTTGTCTTTACTTCTACAAAAATAGAAGACCAACAAACCACCAGCAAAACTACTGAAAATATATTTGATTTTAGTGTTAATACCGATAATCTATTTACCATCGGAGCCATCCAGATAGGGGCTATTTACAAGTTCTAAAGTTCATATAAGGCACAACCAAGCTGAATCGAAGGATCAATAGCTCAAGAAGTCCCGTTTTTTGCTTGCTCAATCTGTTTTTTTTTTGTATCTTTGTGGAAATTTTCATAGAAATAGCCTAAATAATAACTTTATGTCCGACAGCCTAATCATCATTCCTACTTACAACGAAAAAGAAAACATTGAAGCTATTATCCGTAAAGTGTTTTCATTGCCAAAAGAATTTCATATTCTCGTTATAGAAGACAATTCGCCGGATGGTACGGCAGATATTGTAAAACGTCTTATGACCGAGTTTCCAGACCGTTTGTTCATAGAGGAGCGTAAAGGCAAATTAGGTCTTGGAACGGCGTATATTCATGGTTTCAAATGGGCATTGCAACGCCAGTACGACTATATTACTGAAATGGACGCTGACTTTTCGCACAATCCAGATGATTTGGAGCGCTTGTATGCGGCTTGCCATGATAAAGGTGCTGATGTAGCTATTGGTTCTCGCTATGCTAATGGTGTTGTGAATGTAGTGAACTGGCCAATGGGACGTGTGTTGATGTCATATTATGCTTCTGCATATGTAAGATTTGTTACACGCATGAAAATCGGCGATGCCACCGCAGGTTTTGTTTGCTACACGCGAAAAGTACTCGAAACCATTGACCTTGACAATATCAAATTTGTCGGTTATGCGTTTCAAATTGAAATGAAATTCACGGCTTACAAATTTGGTTTCAAAGTGGTCGAAGTGCCAATTGTATTCACCGATCGCACGCTTGGACAGTCTAAGATGAGTAAGAAAATCTTTAAGGAAGCCTTTTTTGGCGTAATTCAACTGCGCTTTCGGACGTATAGAGCGATTAAATAATCTTATTTATCCGACTTTTTTGTGTTCGGTAGTGCGAACTTTTTTAACATTATCGTATTTTGGAGGTTTATTACCCTCCAACTTTGTATCTTGATACTTGTTTCTTGGACGTTGTCGGATGAGTTCTCTCTGAAATTCTCGTTCGGCGTTGTAGAATGTCAAGACCCGTCGAGGAGAAAATAATTTACACAAATCATTATGAAAATTCTTTTCCAAATCAATTAATTTTGCTCTGTCGTTAAGCAGTTTATTAACTTCGGCATCCGATAATTTAGAAATGTCAAATTTGCAATCATCCATTTTGTTTTTTGAGCAACCACAATCTTTGCAGCGAGTTTCTTCAAAAAAGTTGCTCATTAATTTATCACGACTCTCAAAATAAGCATTATACACAGGCCAAAATTTTTCGGCTTCAGCTGATGTGAGCGACAACTTTTCGGTAAAAAAAGCTACTTTGTGCGTACGAATTTTTTGTTTAAACACATCACGTTCTTCTTGAGGCTGTTCCGGATTTCTCTGAAGTTCACTGAGAACATAGTTTCCAGCATGTCCAAGAATTGTCGGAAAACAGAGCATACAAACCAAAAATGTTTTCATACTTTTATTCTTATTCGTTTAATATATCGTCGTCGGTTAAATCAAAATGATCTACATAGTTTAACGCTTCATCTTGTGTGAATCCTTGATCTTGATAGAAATCAACATCTGAAAATGATATTTCGTGTTCGAGCAAAATAGGCTCAACATGAAAAGCCAAGTAGTTTTGGAAATGATCGGATGATTGAAAAACTTGACTTAAAGATTTTGAAGAATCCAACGGCGATGAAATGTTCGGAACAACAAACCAAATACCCAAAAGCAAAACAATTGAAGCAGCTATGCTCCACCAAAAGGGTTTTGATGCCCTTAATGGCTTATTTTTCACTTCTGAAACCGAACATCTTAAAAGCACCGCCGTCGGTAATTCCTCAAAATATGTATTAGGAACTTTAAATGCATTCTTACGTGGCATTTCCGATAATGGGATAAGCGTTTTCGTCTTCATTTGTATATTGGACGCTTGGGTTTATAAAAAGTTTAATCGGATTGTAATATTTTTTCTATTTTTTCTTCGGCAATATGGTAGGAGGCTTTTAATGCACCTACGGATGTTCCGAGTATGTCACTCATTTCCTCGTATTTAATGTTCTCGTAGTATCGCATGTTAAACACTAAACGTTGTTTCTCGGGTAGAGTTAAAATAGCTTTTTGCAACTTTTTCTCGATTTCATCGCCACCGAAATTGGAGCCGCCATCGATCATATTGGATAATTGACGTTCAACATTAACAATGGGAACGAACATCGTGCGGCGTTTGTGCCTTAAAAAGGCCAATGTTTCGTTGATGGCAATGCGGTAAATCCACGTGGAAAGTTTAGATTTTCCTTCAAATTCGGAAATGTTTTGGAAGACCTTGATAAACACGATTTGTACCAAATCATTAGCATCGTCGTGATCAATCACCATGCGCCGCACCAAGCGATATACCTTCTCCTGCTCTTGTTGCATTAATTGCCTAAAAGCGAAATTACGACTGCGTTCGTCGCGAAGTTGTTCGATTAAAGTTTGTTCATTCACGAGATTTGACAATAGTTGCGCCGAGTAAACGGTCATGGTTATCGGAATTTCCACGATAGTAAACGTTGATTGTATTGTCGTTTTTAGTTTCTTGATGATTGCCTTCAAAACGTGTGTTATCGATAGTTTCTGAGACTTTATCGTATAAAACGTATTGGTAATCGTAAAAACCTTGTTTCAAAAACAGGGTTTTGATATAGCATTTCTGTTCAAAATCGTAGGCCATTTCGGAATTTTCATTGATAGTCCAATTAGTCAATTGGCCAAAGACATGCACACTTGTTTGCTTTCCTTGATAATTAACAAAAAATGGAAAATGTACAAATATATATTCTGCTTCCGTATTGGGATTGAGTTTGCGATCAGCACGAATCACAAAGCGTCCGTTAAGGTCTTCATCACCACGATATGTTTTGGTGGCACGACTTTCGCCGGCATATACTTGAGCTACATATTGGAAATTTTCAATGGTAATGTTTTCCACGCCTATTGAACTAAAATCCAAAAATTTGGTGTCGAAATTTCTAAATTCGTCACTTCCGTCGAATATTAAATCTTCGGAATCTGCGAACTTTAAAGTTTTTCCAACGATATATTGTGGTGAGATTTGGCGTACATTGTCGGTACGTTCGTTTTGCCGAACTAATACTGTGAGATTTTGATACGGTTGCAAAATATCAAAATTCAACGCAGTAACCTCAAATTCCAATTCCTGTTTGCTTCGTCGAAATTCTACACGTTTAGGCGGAATGACCTTTGCATTAATAGCAACAGCATTTTCCGTAACAAAAAAATGAATGGTCAGCAACGTTATTTCTGGCTCATTCACATCATAAATTTCACATTTATAATTGCCCGAAACCAAAAAATTTGTGTAATCATCAGGAAATGTAAATTCGTAATGTGTGTAATCGGTACGAGTGTTGAGCGAAAACAAAATATCGGAAACAGGTGCATACGTATTGCCTCTGATGTATTGAATGGTTTGTAAAGAAGATGGTTTCCAATCTGCATCGCAAAGTATGTAGCGGTATTCCAACGTGCGTGCATCGCTTGTGATTTCATCGAAGGATACGAATAATTTATCATCACTGTTAAGTCGAATGACAGGATAGCCCAAAAAATTATCCGGCGGATAACATTGAATGCTTGAAAACGGTTGCCCGAAAACCTGTGCAAATAACGTAAAGCAGAAAAAAAGCGTAATATATTTTCTCATAATAGGCAGATTTTAGTAAAAAAATAAATAAGCTAATAAAATTGCAGCAATCACGCCCACCAAATCGGCAAACAAACCGGCTTGGATAGCATACCGTGTGCGTTTAATGCCCACAGAACCGAAGTATAGAGCAACAATGTAAAACGTAGTATCCGCCGCACCTTGAAACAGGCACGACAAACGTCCCACAAAACTATCTGCGCCATAAGTAGCCATACTTTCTACCATCATGGCTTTGGCGCCGCTACCGCTCAACGGTTTCATGAATGCTGTGGGCAGAGCTGCCACAAAATCCGTATTCACGCCAATTCCGGACAGACACCACGCCAATCCGTCAACTAAATAGTCCATGGCCCCCGATGCTCTGAAAACAGCAATAGCCACTAACATACCGACCAAGTAGGGTACAATTTTTATAGTGGTCATAAATCCGTCCTTTGCACCATCAATAAAGGCTTCGTAAACATTAATGCGTTTGTACAAACCACCACCGATAAATCCGCAAATAATCAGCAGTAAAATGCCGTTGCTGGCAACGCTCGAAACCACATTCATCTGTTCATCGGGTAGAGTAGAGAGATAATAAGTCAGTGCGCCTAAAACCGCTGTTATGCCTAAAATCCAGGCCAAGATAGTTTTGTTCAGCAGATTGATTTTTTGTTTGATGCCTACGGCGATAACAGCTGCTAATGTAGAACAATATGTGGCTATGAGAACGGGAATAAACACATCGGTAGGATTGCTTGCACCCATGAT
>JAITVC010000170.1 GCA_031286005.1 Bacteroidales bacterium | reverse complement strand
GGGTGATGAGTTTTTTAGTTTTGTTGTTTTTTGTTTGTCTGTTTTCTTTGTTATTTACTAATTGAAATAAGTAACGCCACAAAGTTAAGAAAAATTTTTGAATCTACCAAATTTTTCATGAAAAATTTTACATGCAAAATCATATATATATATATATATATCAATTAGTTATAATAAATAACTATCCATTTTCCACAATTAACTAATCACTTTTCATTAATCACTATTCACTTCTCGCGCCGTCTTACAGACGGTGCGAGAAAACGGCAACCCAACGCAAACTAAAGCAAATCGAAGCAAACAACGTCAATCCCCCCAACAATCCAAAATAACCCCCTACCTTTGCACTCGGATTCAGTTCGTACTCACATCGGCCGTATCAAGTCCGCACCAAGTCCGTATCAACTCCGGTAAAAGTCCGGTAAAAAAATTAATGTTTAACCCAAAAAAAATTAAAATCATGGGACAAATCAAACAAGGAATCCTCGGTGGATTCTCAGGCAAAGTTGGAGCTGTTATCGGCTCAAGTTGGAAAGAAATTAGCTACATGCGTGCTTTTCCGCTAAAAGTGAAAAATCCGAAAACAGCAGCACAAACCCAACAGCGCGACAAGTTCGCAACAGTAGTAGGTGTACTCAAAACTCTCGTGCCAATCCTTAGGCTCGGTTGGAAACTCTACACCAACGGACGTTCCGCCTACAACGCCGCAACAGCCTACACCCTCGAAAACGTAATCAAAGGAAACCATCCAAACTTCCAAGTCGACTACGAAAAACTGCTCATCTCAGTCGGAAACCTGCCACCCGTGCAAAACCCCGCAATCGAGGTCAAAGAGGGCAAAATCCACCTCTCATGGGAAGACAACAGCGGAATAGGCGAAGCAAAAGAAACAGACAAACTCCTCTTCGCACTCATCAACCCCGCCAAAAACCAAACCATGCTCATCTACGACCAAGTCGACAGAGAAGAGCGAGAGCTGCTACTCAACGTAGCCCACTGGACTGGCGACACCATCCACGCCTACATCGGCTTCATCTCCGAAGACGGCAAACAAGTAGCCACAAGCCACCCCATCTGCAACCTAACAATCGCAGATGAATAGCAATCGCTAACCGGTGATTAGAGGAAAGTGCACGTTCCTCTAATCACTTTTAATTAATCACTTTTAATTCTTAATTTTTAATTATTAATTATTTTTCGTATCTTTGCAAAATTATGGAAGGCCCTTCTAAAACTCGTTTACTTTGGAGAACTATCGCACTTATGATGGGTGCAAGTGTTCTGATTGTCGTGCTCACGGTGATGTCGCTGCGATTATTTACGCGGCACGGACAGTCATTTATCGTGCCTGATTTGACCGGTCTCAATATGGACCAGCTGTCGGCGTTGCGCAACGATTACAAGTTTGAATTTATCATTATTGATTCTGTTTTTGATGAAAATCAACAGCCCGGCACCATTCTTCGGCATGACCCTGCGCCTAATTCAACCGTGAAGCGCGGACGAAAGTTTTACGTTACCATCGTATCGTCAATGCCCGAAATGGTGGTGATGCCCGATTTGATTGATCTGTCGCTACGGCAGGCTACGGCTTTGCTGCAATCCGCCGGACTTCAATTGGGCACCGTCTCATATCAACCCGGCTCGTTTCAGAATGCCGTTCTCGCTCAAACTTATCACGGGCAATCCATTTTGGTGGGCGAAAAGATACGCCGAAATTCGTCTATCAACCTGCTTGTTTCCGGCTCTCCGCAAGACGGCAGTCAGAACGAGTCTGACGGCATCGCAACAGAACTCTCGCCGGTTGAAGAATCGGTTGAGGAAGCCGTCAAATTAACCCTCTAGATGCCGTATGAAACACTGTTCAAAAATAGGCTATCTCGCTATCGTGCTAACCGCATTGAGTTTCCGGCTCTCGGCACAAGACGGCGTGGAAATTCGTGGTTTGCAAAGCAATCCGGCCTTAATCCATGCAGCAAGTCAGCCCTCATTGCGAAAATCCGCAAAGGCTTCAAAATCGTTGAATGTTCTAAAATTGCCCTTTTTCGAAGATTTCTCAGTGTTTAATACACCTTATCCCAACCCGGATTTGTGGCAAGATAAGTCGACTTATGTCAATATCGGGTTTCCCTACCTGCCACCCACCATCGGCGTTGTTACATTCGACGCATTGGATGAAAACGGTCGCATGTATGCACAGGCATCCACTTTTTCATTCTACGCCGACACGCTTACCTCGCATCCCTTTCAAATGGACTCTGCTTTTGGTCAAAATCCTCGTCCGTTGAATAGCAGCGATTCGCTCTATTTCAGTTTCTACTACCAGCCCGGAGGCGGTTTTGGCAAAGAGGGAGAAGCCACCGTGCGCGGACGTGCTCCGGCAAGAGGCGATTTATTAATTCTCGAATTTCTGAACGATACCGTGTGGGAAAAGATTTGGGATGTGGAATTTCTGAAAGATAGCAAGGACTTTTCAAAAGACAGTACACTGGAACGGAATTGGAGTAAGGGCAATGTGTTCACAGAAAAGTTCAGCCCGTTTGGCCACGATTCCACAGCGCCCAAGAATTATTTCAAACACGTGATTATTCCCGTCATGAATCCGGCCTACCGCATCAATGGCTTTCAGTTCCGGTTTAGAAACATGAGTTCGCTTGATGAGAGTTGGCGAACATCGGGAGGACAATGGCATGTGGATTATATCCGTTTGGATGCCGACAGTGCGGTCAACGTAAGGTTTTCCGAAGGCGATATTGCTTTCGTCGAAAAGAGTCCGCGCATATTGAAGGATTTTCAAGCCATGCCGTTCAGACAATTCCGACCGGAAACCGATTTGGTCGATAATCTCAACCTCGTTTTTCGGAACTTAAGCCGGAATGCAATCGCCGTCGAACATGCCCAGCATATTTTTGACCGATCGAATACGTTGGTTTGGAATACGCCGCCCAATGATTTCAACCCCGACGTTGCGCCGTTTCATCTCAGTGGCTTCAACTCCTCGCCCGACATTTCTAAACAGCCGTTATCGTATCTTTTTCCAGTCGTTAATCAGTCCAACACGTTCCAAATCAGACACGTCATAACCAACAAATCTTCCAGTCGTAGAGATATTCACACGCAAAACGACACGATGGTGCAAACCGTTGCTTTCGATAATTATTATGCCTATGATGATGGCTCGGCCGAAGCGGTATTTGGCCTGAACAATGCCGATGGGCAATTTGCCTACCGATTTCCGTTGGTCGAACAAGACACGTTGGTGGCTATTCAAATTCAGTTCAACCACTCGAATGAAGATATGAATCGAGCGTTTTTCAAATTGAAAATCTGGAACGCCGCCGGCGATACATTGCCCGACAACGATTCAATTGTTAGAAAGGATGATTGCAAACCGGAATACGACGACCCCATTGGCTATACCACCTATTATTTAGATCAACCGGTTATTTTGCCTAAAGGCTCGTTCTTTATAGGCTTTCAACAAAAAACGGATGCATTCTTGAACATTGGCTTCGACCAAAACAACAACGCTCCCAATCGCATGTTTTACTACAATCAAAGTTCGGGTCAATGGGAATCCATTTTCTACTACGGTTCAGTGATGATGCGCCCGGTATTTGGCTCCTCTGTTGAGGCAGGCTTTCGCAACAGACCTGTTGTTGCCGATCGTATTCAAATTTATCCCAATCCAAGTGATGGACTTATTTCTGTGGAATCGTCCGAAGCTCTTGTAACAAGTTACGAAGTCTACGATTTGAGCGGTCGAAGATGGATGCAACAATCGTGTAACCATTCGCAGCTATCAATCCGTTTGCCGGAACAAACAGGGGTTTACATCTTGCTGTTGAATACGGAAAAAGGCATTATCTCTAAGAAAGTGGTTCGACGATAGTCATCTCAACTCCTTCTCGCTGCATTTTGCGAAACCAAGTCATCTGCCGTTTGGCGAATTGATGAATGGCAGTGTTCAATTGCTCAAAAAGTTCTGCTCTATTAATGTTCCCAAGCAAGTACAAGGTTACAAATTTATATTCTAATCCGTAAGATAATAACCGTTCGGACGGCACGCCTTGCTTAATCAAGGTTTCCACTTCTTCAATCAATCCGGCGTTTAAGCGAACTTTCAAACGTTTGGTAATGCGCTCACGAACGGTTTCACGTGGCGGGAAGATGGCATATACGGTTTTACTGTCTATTTTTGGAAATGGCAATATGGGGTTGTTTTGCTCGTAAAGTGCAATTTCCAACGCACGAATGGTGCGCTCTTTGGTTTCAAAGTCGGTTGTATTGTGAACCGCTTTTAGCGCTTGCAAACGGGCGATTAATTCGGCATGTTCAAGGTTGTTCATTTCACTATGAAAACCGCTATCAATCGGCACCTTCGAGAACTGATAATGCTGCAAGACGGCCGACAAGTAAAGCCCTGTTCCACCGCATAAAACCGGCGTTTTCCCCCGCGAAACAATATCAGCATAAGCCGCATGAAAATCCGAAACAAAGTCAAACACACTGTATTCCTCGCCCGGATTGCGAATATCAATCAAATGGTACGGAATGGGCTTTCCATCCACAACATAATCATCTAAATCTTTTCCCGTGCCAATATCCATGCCACGAAACACCTGCCGTGAATCAGCAGAGATAATTTCGCCATCAAGTTCCGCTGCCAAACGTGTGGCGTAATGTGTTTTTCCACAAGCTGTGGGGCCTAAGATTGTAATCATGGTGCAAAGATACAAAAAATTTCACCTTTTTTAGAAAAGTTATTAACAATTGTATACGAAAATCGAAGGTCGAGCGTTATATATAGTGAAATAAATTAAAAACAAGTTAAACAAATGAAAAAACTACTTCAAAAATTCACTGATTATTTCGCTTTCTCGAAAGGCGAACGCCGTGGCATTGTTGCACTTCTCGGCATTTTAGGATGTTTAATGATCGGCATTCAGATTCTGCCGCATGGTTATGTCAAACCCATTCCCAATTACGCCGATGTTGGTGATAATCCAACCGCAGAGAGCCATAATTATGCCTCGCTACAATCCTATTCCGGCAATCATGCTCAGCAAGAGAGACCACAAAAACCGCCTCAACAATCCGGTTATCGCCCGCCTCGCGAAAAGAAACCGTTCACGGTTCAAGCCAACATCTGCGACACATTCGATTTGCAAGAAATTAGAGGCGTCGGCCCGGCTTTTGCTCGGCGTATTTTCAAATATCGCAACTTGTTGGGTGGTTTCATTCACAAAGAGCAACTCAAAGAGGTTTGGGGCATTGATTCGGCGAAATATGCACAGATAGAAGCGGCATTCATCATCGACAAGCAGAACATTCGCAAAATAAACCTCAACACAGCCACGATTAATGATTTGAAAACGCATCCCTATTTGGATTATTACCAAGCCAAAGCCATTGTTCAAACGCGCGACACCCAAGGTCTCTACCAAAGTATCGAAGACATCCTAAAAATAGCATTAATCGACCAAGAAACATTTGATTTGATTCGAGAATACTTAGAGATATAACTTTAAAAAAGACTGATTTCGACCGTTGCATGGCAATTGTTCGCTGTTTCCACCCCTATTTCGGCCGTCGTGAGGCCATTGTTCACTGTTTCTACCCCTATTTCGACCGTCGTGAGGCCATTGTTTGCTGTTTCTACCACAAATTCGGCCGTTGTGAGGCAATTGTTTGCTGTTTCTACCCCTATTTCGGCCGTCGTTGGGCAATTGTTCGCTGTTTCTACCCTAAATTCGACCGTTGTGGGGCAATTGTTTGCTGTTTCTACCCTAAATTCGGCCGTCGTGGAGAAATTGTTCGCTGTTTCTACCCTGCGGGCGGTATTTGATGGCGGCAGAGTTTGGAGCGGCTTTCGCCTAAATCGTCAGCAGCCCCACAATTTTGGTTAATCCCTCCGCATCATCTGCATCAAATGTCGAAAGTTTCTCGCTGTCGATGTCCAAACAGCCTACAACCTTGCCGCTTGCCTTGCTGAAAACGGGGATTACTATTTCGGAGTTAGTGCGTGAGTCGCATGCGATATGCCCTTCAAATTCGTGAACATTATCTACCACAACAGGCTTCTGCTGATTGATGCACGCCCAGCAAACGCCCACGTTTTTCTGCAAAACTTGACATGCCACAGAGCCTTGATACGTGTTCACGCACAGGTCGCCGCTTTCGTTCAGCAAATAAAACCCGGTCCAAAAGAACTCAGGCATCTTGTTATGTAAAATAGCTACGACGGTGGCCATTTCGGATTGTGGATTCGGCGATTTTTTCAACAATTCGCGAATCTGTTCGGTTAATCGTTCGTAACGACCTTGTTTTTTTGACATCATAATATTTGGAATGTCGCAGGGGCGAATAATTATTCGCCCCTGCATGAATGTTATATAGTTTTGTTTTGTTCCGATGCCAATGTTCGTGATGGTTGGTCGCAAACTTCGGTTGGCCCGAAATATTGGATGGGGCCGGGATACACGTAGCACGTTTCTTTTGCCCATTGGTGGCGATTGGCGGCAAAGGTTTTGAATGGTGCACCGTCCAATTTAACCAACGCTTTTTGGATAACCGGCTTCATTGCGCCGTGACGCTTCTCCATATTCATCATCATCGTTACCGGAACGCCACCGGCAATCCAATTCTCAGCCGGTTCAACCGTGTTTCTAACCGACGACATATAGCCGGTTTTGCCGTTCGCAATCAGCAGCGATGCGGTATAGCCCAGCGTGTAGCAATAGTCCGCATCGTAGTTCGACGGCGCTGCGCAACGGCCTTCATAGCCGAAAAAATGCACTTGCGTGCTGAATTTACCGGTGTATTGGCTGTCGGTTTTCCATTGGGCTAACTTAGTGCCAATCATTTCGGCCAACAGTTTTTCAGTTTCAATAAGCGATACTTGAACATTGCCGTGCGGGTCTCTGTCCAACGTTAACTGACGTGCAACACCTTCGGGCAACGAGGCGTAGACCTTCGCATTTTCGGGCGAAAGTTTAGACAGGATATACGTGCGCTGCTCGCTCTTTTTAATCATCGCAAACTCGTTGGCATGATGCGCCAAAAAGTCATTAAGTTCGTCCATCAACATCCGCATTTCGGGGATAAACTCAATCAAACCTTCGGGAATCAACACCGTACCGAAGTTATGACCGGCTTTCGCCCGATTGGCTACGGCTTGTGCGATATTCGTTACAATATCATCCAACGACTGTTTGTTGGCTTCCACCTCTTCCGAAATCAAACACACATTCGGCTGCGTTTGCAAGGCACATTCCAAGGCAATATGCGATGCCGAACGTCCCATCAACTTGATGAAATGCCAATATTTTCGAGACGAATTGCAATCACGTTGGATATTGCCGATTAGTTCGGAATACACTTTGCACGCCGTATCAAAGCCAAACGATGTTTCTATCATTTCGTTTTTCAAATCGCCGTCAATCGTCTTGGGGCAACCAATCACTTGAATACCGGCGTTCTTAGCAGCGTAATATTCCGCCAACACGCAAGCATTCGTATTGGAATCATCGCCGCCGATAATCACGAGCGCTTTAATGTCGAGCTTTTTCATAATCTCCAAGCCCTTTTCAAACTGCGCCGTTTCCTCCAGCTTAGTACGTCCCGAACCGATGATGTCGAAACCACCCGTGTTGCGGTATTCGTCAATGATTTCGGCAGTCAGTTCAATATATTTATGGTCAACCAATCCGCCCGGCCCCATCAAGAAGCCGTAGAGTTTACTATCTTTATGAATAGCTTTAAGTCCGTCGAACAATCCCGAAATCACATTGTGTCCACCCGGCGCCTGTCCGCCCGAAAGAATCACACCAGCATTAATAGCTGAGAAATCGGATGCCTCAGCAGATGCCTCAAACTTCAAAATAGGCATTCCGTAGGTGTTCGGAAAAAGGTTTTGGATGTCTTTTTGGTTGGCAACCGATTGTGTTTTGTCGCCTTCAACAAGTTTCACTTGACCTTTCAAGGCTTTGGGTAATTTCGGTTGATATGCGGCACGCGCAATCTGTAAAGGGCTTTTTTTCATAGTATTTTTTTGTGCAAAATTGTTTTACAAAGATACAAAAAAATTATGAATCGTTTAGAAATATTAACAATTTTCAATAAATCGCCACAAAAAAAGCGACACCCAAGCGCTGTTTTTCCTATGGTCTTCCTCTAATCTCTATTCATATAAAATTTATCCCTTTTGTTAATAACTTTTTCTTAAAAACCATTATTCATTCACAAAAAATGCTTAAATTTGTCGTGATTTTCAACAGAGGCTTTAAGGACTTCGGCTCTTTGTGAAAATCAAAAAGAGAAACGTTAATTAGGAGTCCCCTTTAATCAAAAAGTATTATGGTAACTTCAAACAAAGATTTAATGACACAAGCCCGCAAATCGCTTTCGGGACGATGGGGTTTGGCTGTTGGTACATGTTTCGTGTACTTGTTAATTATGGGTGCTATAGGCAACCTAAACTATGCTTTCAGTTCTGACGGTTCAAAAATTGCCGTCAGTCTTGCTCCGCTATTGCTAGGCGGCGCTTTTTCGTTGGGTATTGCAACATTCAGCCTGGCTATTGCTCGAAACGAAAATGCAGAGCTGGAGATGATTTTTTCCGGTTTTAAGTATTATGCCAAAACATTGGGATTATACTTGTTGATGGTGGTTTTTGTTTTGTTGTGGATGCTACTGCTAATAGTTCCCGGTATCATTGCTGCGATTTCCTACTCAATGGCATTCTACATCATGCGCGACAATCCCAATATTAAAGCAATGGAAGCCATTAACGCAAGCAAGAAAATGATGCATGGCTACAAGTGGAAATACTTCTGTTTAGGCTTACGCTTCATCGGTTGGATACTTTTGAGTATTTTATCATTAGGCATTGGCCTTTTATGGGTTGTGCCTTACATGTCAGTAGCTCATGCTAAATTCTATGATGATTTAAAAGCCTATTCAGTAGAAGCTCAGTAGTCTTACTCGAACGTTGGTGGACTTTGGATCGTTATTGTCATTTTTTTTTCGTATCTTTGCAAAAACTCAAAAATCATTCCCTTATGAACAACGCAATTTTTAATTACCCAATGCCCAAAAACGAGCCGATCAAATCGTATGCTCCGGGCACACCCGAACGTGCTGCTTTGAAAGCCGCATTGAAAGACCTATCGTCTAAAACCATCGACATTCCGATGATTATCGGCGGAAAAGAAATCCGCACAGGAAAACTTGGTAAAGTGGTGATGCCGCACGACCACAAACACGTGTTGGCCACCTACCACCAATGTACCGAAAAAGAAGTGAAAATGGCCATCGATGCCGCCATGAAAGCCAAAAAGGCTTGGGCCGAAATGCCATTTGTCGACCGTGCGTCCATCATGCTGAAGATTGCCGATTTGCTTTCGACCAAGTATCGCTACATCCTCAACGCTGCAACGATGCTCGGACAAAGCAAAAACCCTTATCAAGCCGAGATTGACACACCTTGCGAACTCATCGACTTCTTGCGTTTCAACGTGCATTTCGCACAAGAAATCTACCGCAACCAACCCATTCATGATGCCTTAACGATAAACCGTGTGGAATATCGCCCGTTGGAAGGGTTTATTCTGTCGGTTACGCCGTTCAACTTCACGGCCATCGCCGGAAACCTCAACTTGGCGCCCGCTTTGATGGGTAATGTGTGCGTGTGGAAACCTTCCACCACAGCCTTGTTCTCGAATTATTGGTTGATGAAAGTCTTCAAAGAAGCCGGATTACCCGATGGTGTGATTAACTTCGTGCCGGGTTCGGGAAGTTTGATTGGCTCTGTTTGCACCGACCACAAAGACTTTGCGGGCTTCCACTTCACAGGAAGCACAAACGTGTTTAACAACGTTTGGGAAAAGATCGGAAAGAACTTAACTCACTATAAATCCTATCCCAAAATCGTTGGCGAAACCGGTGGAAAAGATTTTATCTTTGCTCACGAATCGGCTGATGTGCCTGCACTTTGCGTGGCGTTGTTGCGTGGCGCTTTTGAATTTCAAGGACAAAAATGTTCGGCGGCATCTCGTGCCTACGTTCCCGAAAGCCTTTGGAAAGACGTGAAATCCCGTTTGGAAAAAATGCTGAAGACGGTTAAGATGGGCGATGTGCAAGACTTCTCAAATTTGGTGAATGCGGTGATTGACGAGACCTCGTTCGACAACTGCATGAAATATATCGAGCACGCCAAGAAGTCGAAAGATGCCGAAATCATCATCGGCGGAAAAGGCGACAAGAAAAAAGGGTATTTCATCGAACCTACGATTATTCTGGCAAAAACGCCGAAATACAAATCCATGGAAGAAGAAATCTTTGGACCTATATTGACCATTCACGTTTACAAAAATGCCGACTACAAAAAGACGTTGGATTTGTGCGATGCCACTTCGCCTTATGCGTTGACAGGCTCTATCTTTGCACAAGACCGTGAGGCTATCCTCATCGCAGACGAAAAACTTCGCTATGCTGCCGGTAACTTCTACATCAACGATAAATGTACAGGCGCTGTGGTTGGCCAACAACCATTCGGTGGCGCTCGCGCTTCGGGAACCAACGATAAAGCCGGCTCATTCCTCAACTTAATTCGCTGGACAAGTCCACGAACGATTAAGGAAAGTCTTGTTCCTCCCACGGAATACGGTTATCCATTCATGTTGGAAAAATAAATTTCAATAATTACGAATTACGAATTGCGAATTACAAGGTGATATAATCCAAAATAATTCGTAATTCGTAATTTTTAATTCGTAATTCCTGTGCAAATAAACACCAAACACTCCATCGTCTTACTCAGTACCCTATTCGGTATTGCATGCTTTCAAGGATTATTGGCTTTTCAAGGATTTGATTTGTGCGATGAGGGTTTTTCGTTAACCTTTTTTCAGCAAATCTTCAACCATCCGCAATCTGTCGAATACAATTTCTTGTATTGGCTTTCGGGTATTGTTGGCGGTCTTTGGCTCAAACTATTTCCGAATGCAGGAATCTTTGCTTTTCGGATATTAGGGATTTTAATCCACTTAGCAAGTTTGGGAATGGTTATAGCCATCTTCCGGAAACGGTTGCCCGATTGGATATTGGCCGTTTCCTGTGTTGTTCTCACGTTGATGTTCGACTTTGGTGTGATTGCCTTTGAACATAGCCAATTGGTTGTGCTTTTCAGTTTGTCGGCGTTTTATTTCTTGATGAAAGGCATTGAAGAAAACAAGCTGTGGCCGCTGTTATTAAGTGGCTTCTTACTGGCCGTAAATGTATTTTCGCGATTGCCTAACCTCACACTTTGGGCATGGATTTTGCTGATTCCGTTGTTCTCGAACAATTGGAAAACCGTTTGGAAACAAGCCGCAGGTTTCTGCACCGGACTTGTACTTGGCGGCTTGGCGGTTTTATTAACCATGCTTGCACTTGGTCATCTCGACATATTTGTAAATAGTGTGATGATGATGTTTAACATCGCCGGTGAGGCCGACAATTCACACAGTTTTGTACAATTGTTCCAAACCATTATTCGAAATTACATAACCATTGCAAGGGTTGGCTGCATTTTTATCATACCGCTTTTGTCGTTAGTGGATTTTCAATGGCACAAGCCCTATTTCCGATGGCGAAGTAAAGATAACCTATCACTATGGGAGTTTTGGATCAGAACTTTCATAATTTGTCTTTTCTTATTTAGCTTTTTAAAGCTATACAACGTGTCGTGCGTTTTCTGGCTCTATGCCTTGGGATTTTTCGCGCAAGCGGTATTATTTTGGAAAACGAACGACAAAAACCTGCGCCGAATAATCGTAGGCTCTATTGTGATGATGTTTTTACTCCCCGTTGGAAGTGATTGGTATATCGGAAACATGGGGCTTTACAGCATTTGGCTGGCCGTTCCCCTTACGCTTTGGTGGGGATTTTCCAACATGGAAAAGTTATCGGTCTTATTTAACGTGAAGCGGTGGTCTTTTGGGATTTTATTGGGTGTTTTTGGGATTGTGCAACTCGCAACAATCGCCAATCAGGCGTATTTCGACAACGGCTCTCGGTTCCAAAAACGCTACGCCATCCACCATCCTATTGCCAAACATATTTACACAACCAAACTTCGTGCGGATGTGATGAACGAACTCATTCCGGCGCTCAATCAATACATCCGTCCCAATGATTATGTGCTGGCGTTTGAGCATATCCCCATGATTCACGCCCTCACGCAGAGCCAACCTTATCTCGGCATATCTTGGCCGGCGATTCACAGCGCAACATTTGCCCAACAACTTTTAGAGGCCGAAAAAACCTTGCCGTTGCCGGTTGTAGTTACTCAGCATTTTGAAAGTTTCCCCGAATGGTCGGCGCCACAACCCGATTATTACGCCGAAAACAAACCAAACTCTTACAAACACAATTCAGGGCGAACGGCAGTATTCAATGCATTTTTACAAAAGCACAACTACCGTCAAGTTTGGACTAATCCGTATTTTTCAATTTGGATAGTTAATCCGTAAAACCGCCTCAATCTTTATAGAAACTGACATTTTGGCAGTAAAGATACTTTCACAAGGTCGTGAAACTTGTTTTTTGGCCTTCGAGCCTCTTTCACGAGGTTGTGAAGCCTCTGTTCAGTCGAGACATCCCTTTTAAGTTAGTATCTCAACCACTTCCAAAGCTCCTTGTACGTGATTTTTTTGCCGTACATGAGGATTCCGACACGGTAAATCTTCGCAGCGAGCCATGTCGTGAAGACAAATCCGGCCACGAGCAGGCCAATGGATAGGGCTAATTCCCACACGGGAACACCAAATCCTACACGCATCATCATCACCATAGGCGATGTGAGCGGAACTATCGAGAACCAGAACGCTGCGGTGCCATGCGGATTGCCTACGAGCATCATCGCGGCGATGTAGCCAATCATGAGCGGCACAGTAAGCGGCATCATGAATTGCTGCGTGTCGGCTTCGTTGTCCACCGCCGATCCTACGGCCGCAAACAGCGAGGCATACAGCAAATATCCGCCGATGAAATAAATCAAAAACATCACAATGATAAACGTGAAATCAATGTTTCCAAAGCCTTCCAGAAGTTTGCCAACCATATCGGCAGACGGCATTTTATCGGCCATTTGTTCCGTCATGTCTTGGTCTATCATGGTGTTCATGGGCATGGTTTGGGCGGTAGCCACATCTTTGGCAAACGATGAGGATATAGCGCTTCCGGCTACGGTGATGATGCCAAGCGTGAGAACAATCCACAGCACAAATTGCGTTAAGCCAACGAGTGCGATGCCTACAATTTTGCCCATCATGATTTGAAAAGGTTTCACTGAAGATACGATAACTTCGATGATGCGGTTGCTTTTTTCTTCGATAACGCCTTGCATCACTTGCGTGCAAAACATCATCACAAACATGAACAGCAAAATGCCGGATGCAAAGCCGATGCCGGTTTGCACGGCGGTGTTTTTCTCATCGCCGGTTTGCACATCCAGCGTGGGCACGTCTATTTTTATAGCCTTAATTCGGTTGTAATCTTCGGTTGTAATGTTGTAAGATTGCACCAGCAGTTTGTTTTGCAGCACGTCTTGCAATTGGGTTTGAATAGCCATAACAGGGTCCATTCCGGGTTGTTTTTTGTTGTAGAACAACGCCGTTTGGTTGGCTTCCGAGCTGTCGGCGGATTGAATGTGCAACACTAAATCGTAAGTGTCTTCTTTCAGTTGCGCTTTAGCGGTATCCACGTTTTCCACGTGAGTGAAGACTAACTTCTCGGTATTTTTCAATTTATCTTGATAAATGCCCGACTCGTCAACCACAGCCACCGTATCCTTGTCGGAACTCACGTTCATGATTAACGCCGGAATAATGGCCAGCGATGCAAACAGAACCGGGGCTAAAATCGTCATGATTAAAAACGATTTTTTCTTAACGCGAGTCATATACTCGCGACGGATTATTAAAAGAATTTTAGATTTCATTTTGTTACGGTTTGAATAAATATATCGTTCATAGATGGCAAAATTTCCTGAATGCCGGTAATATCCACATGATTGGTAATTTCGGCCAACAAGTGATTAATCTTGCTATCGGTTGGGATTTGAATTTTCGCAGTGAAGAAACCATGTCCGTTGGATTGGCTGCTCAACACGGAGAAGCCTTGCTGTAGGTATGGTTGAAGGTTTACTTCTTGCTCGTTTTCATACGTCAAACTATACGTATGATTGCGGTATCGCCGTTGAATTTCTTTCATGTTTCCGCTCAGCACCACTTGCGAATTGTTGATAAGTGCGATGTTGTCGCAAAGTTCTTCAACCGAAGCCATGTTGTGCGTAGAGAAAATAATCGTGGTGCCATTGTCCCGAAGTTTCATCATTTCGGCCTTGAGCAATTCCACGTTTACCGGGTCGAAACCACTAAACGGCTCATCGAAAATCAGCAATTTGGGGTTGTGCAGAATGGTTACAATAAACTGTACTTTTTGCGCCATACCTTTGGAAAGTTCCTCCACCTTCTTATCCCACCATGTTTCGATACTGAACTTCACAAACCATTCTTTAAGTTTGGTCATGGCTTCTTTTTCCGATAGGCCTTTGAGTTGTGCAAGATACATGGCTTGTTCGCCGACTTTCATCTTTTTGTAGAGTCCTCGCTCTTCGGGCAGATAACCGATTTGTTCGATGTGTTTAGGTTGCAGGCGTTCGCCGTCAAACAAAATCTCGCCCGAATCGGGTGCTGTGATTTGGTTGATGTTTCGGATAAGCGTTGTTTTTCCCGCTCCATTCGGCCCCAAAAGACCGAAAACGCTACCACGCGGCACACTGATTGAAACATCGTTCAGCGCTTTGTGATTAGCGTAAGATTTGTAAATGTGTTTGGCTTCTAAAATCATAAAATTAGTTTTTATCATTTTGATGAACTGTCATCGGTTTTTATTTTTGCGACACAAAGATACGAAAAAAATAGTTAATAGCGAATTAAATTGGTTGTTATATTCATTTTTTTTGTATCTTTGCAACATGCGAATGTATGTTATTATGGCCTTATGTACATGCATGGCAAGTGTGGTGCATGCTCAAATTCCCGACGGACACGGAGGATTTATTGTGCCTTGTATGGTGGTGGATGGCGATACTTTGCCGTATTACCAGTTAAGAGAGTTTGAGGTTATTTCCAAACAAATATTCAAATCCAAACGCGAAGAAGAACGCTACCGGCGTTTGGTTTACAATGTGAGAAAAGTGTATCCCTACGCCAAAATGGCCGGGGAACGGTATCGCTATTACGACCATATTTTAGCACAGGAAAAAAACGAGCGCAAAAAGGCTCAATTGATGAAACAAGCCGAAAAAGACATCAAGCGGCAGTTTGAAAAAGAACTTCGGAATTTGACAATTACGCAAGGTAAAATCTTAGTGAAACTGTTGGATCGAGAAACTTCGCATTCGGCATTTGTACTTGTCAAAGATTTGCGAAATTCGTTTCAAGCGTACTTGTATCAAGGTGTTGGCCGATTATTTGGCTATAATTTAAAGACGAAATACGCTCCTAATGGAGCAGACAGGGATATTGAAATTATTGTGCGACGCATTGAGAGTGGCAATTTGAGTGCAATTACCAAACCTTAAGCCAACTCCCTATCGGTTTTTAATGACCTCCCAAACCAAATCAGGTTCAAAGCCCCTCGAAATAGCGTATGTGGCAATTTTGCGCTGTTGTATGGGCGAAAGATTTTTCGTCCCTACGGCGGTTTCCCGATATTTTTTATCTATAACCTGTTTTAAGGTTTCCAAATAATCCTCATCGGCAATCTCCAAAAGGCCCTGCTTGATGCAATAGTCCGAAATGCGTCGCTGTTTGAGTTCGTGGCGAATTTTGGTTTTGCCCCAATGTTTGATACGGAATTTACCTCGTGCAAACGCACGTGCATAGCGTTCTTCATTGATATAGTCCGTCTCAACAAGTTGGCACAAAATCTGCTCAACATCGTTGGATTTGGCGCCCCACGCATAGAGTTTGTCGCGAACTTCTTGTTGGTAGCGGTCTTGGTAGTCGCAGTATTTTTGGGCGCGGGATAGCACGCTATTTGATGCCAAGTTTTGCTTTAATCGCTGTTGGAATTGCATTCTTATGCACCCTTATATCCAGCGTGTAGCGTTGAAAATAAGGTATCGACATGTAGCAATAGCCTTGATAGGGATTATCAACATCCCATGAGTTTTTTACTTTAAAATACGTGTTCCCATTTTGGTCTTTGGCCAAGCCTGTAATGTGCATATCGTGATCATCGGTTGCATCCCAACTATCAAAAGCCTTTTGACGAATGCCTTGCGAAACCACTTGTTCCTTCACAATTTTATCAAATGTATAAACTGATGCGGCACGTTCTTTTTCATTCATGGATTCCCATTTGTCGCGCTCGGTGCCGGTCAAATTATCTTGTTGTGTTTCATCGGGAACAATGGCCAAACCATGTTTCCACGAAAAACCCTTATTGCTCACATCACCGCCCCAAGACACGGTGTAGCCGTTATTTATTGCGTTTTGTGCAATTTCTACAAATTCCCTCAGCGGCACATTGTAAGCCTCGTGCATCAGCCAATTATCTGGCACTTCGATTGCAAATCGGCCATAAAACGGATGATGGGTGTAGGATGTGATTTTGACATAATCCGACATGTTCAACTTCGTTGATTCGGCAAATGTTTTTGGAGAATAGGATTTGCCTTCAAAAGTAAATTCGGTTGGAGCTTCTCCCAAATAGGCATTTAGCATAGCAGTGAATGGGAACTTCCAATTTGGATTGAGGATTTTTGTATCTTCTGTGGTAGCTTCAACAATAGATTTTAAGAATTTATCCAACACGCCATGGTCGTGCTTCTCTTCTCCATAGTTTAAGCCCGGATAGGCCTCTTCGGGGATGATGCCGAAGTTCTGAAACGTCCAAAGAACATCACCGGATGCGCCTCCTGTGGGGAAGTTGGTTTGGCCGTGTAAACGCACATAACGGTCGGCTTTCGCCATATACGCACAATACACGGGATACATATCTGCAAGGTCGTAGAGTTTATTCGACGTGCGATAAATTTCAGATTCCAAAAACGACGTCGTAGCGAAACTCCAGCAAGTGCCCGAACGGAATTGATTTTTAACAGGCGAGGCTTTGAGGTCTCTGACCATTTCGAAGGTATAGGGCGATTCTTTTTTGTCTTGTGCGAATAAGGGCGTAGAGAACATAACAGCCACGAACACAGAGATGACATTTTTCATTGCATATTTTTTTTTTACAAAGATACAAAAAATAATTAAGAATTAAAAATTAAGAATTAAAGATTTTGTACCGGACTTGTAGCGGACTTGATACGGAGATGGTACGGACTTGGTCGATTTGGATTTTGTTCGAACTATAACATTTATGAATGTCGAAAGGTCTCAACGAAGTTAATTGGCGACTGATTTTTGGTAGCGCAACAAGGCTTCGAGGAAGTAATAGTCGGCATAAACCAAGGCTTTGTCGATTTCTGTTTTGTGAGGGATGCTTCCAACGGAGTGCATGAGTATGAAATCAGCGTTTTGGCCAAGTTGGGCGCGATAGGCCGATGAAGCTAAACTGTTGAGCATTTTTATGGCTGAGTCGAGATAGGCGGGATTGTTTGTTAATTCGGCCAACTCAAACAGAGCAGAACATACAATGGCTGCTGCGGAAGCGTCTCTGTGTTTTTCTTTATAGGTTACGGCATACGATTTCTCGTCGGGCGTATAGCCTTCCTGCCCTACGTTGAAATCCCATAGGGGTACAAAATCTTCAGGCAAATGTCTTAAATACCAACTTGCAGCTTTGGTGGCTGCATCTAAATACAATAGATTTTTGGTTTCGCGAAAGGCTACGGTAAATCCGTAGATAGCCCATGCTTGTCCGCGTGCCCATGTGGAGTTGTTGCTATAACCTTGTGCGGTTACTTGGTGTTGCACATCTCCTGTGGTTGTGTCATAATCCACAACGTGATAGGTGCTAAAATCTTCTCTGAAATGGTTTTTGATGGTTGTGTTGGCGTGGGTTTCGGCGATGTTGTAATATTTTTTATCGCCCGTTAATTTGGACACATAGAATAGCATTTCGAGATTCATCATGTTGTCGATTATAACGGGAAATGTCCAGCGTGTGGTGCCATCCCATGCTCTGCCGCCATTCCATGATTTGATGCTTTGTGTGGTATGATTGAAACGAGAAATGAGCGAGTTAGCACTTTCCAGTAGCACTTCATTGTATTCGGCTTTTGGCGCCAACCGTTCGGCATTTCCATAACTGCAATACATCATGAACCCCAAGTCGTGTGTGCCTTTGTAGGTTTTCAGTGGCTCCAAAGAGACAGTCCATTGTTCGGCTGCGTTTTTCCATGTGGTGTCATTGGTCAGTTCGTAAAGATACCACAATGTTCCTGGAAAGAACCCTGATGTCCATTCGTACATATTGGTAACTCGAAGAGAATCAGTGTAAGTTGTGCGCGGATAATTTTTTCCGGTTGGCATGCCTACAGTTTTCAGCATCAATTTGGTTTGTGCTTCGGCAAATTCTATATTTTGGCGGATGAAATCGGCTTTGTTTTCCGGTTTGTTTTGACTGATTGCGATGGTTGGAAATACAACAAGTGCAAGAATAAATTGAGTTATTTTCATACTTTTATTTTTTTACGGATTCGTGATAATCTTTTTGGAATGGCTTGCCGTTCCATGCTTTTTGTGATGTCCATTCTTCGGCAGGCGATGTCCAGAACGAGTGGTTAGCGGGTAATCCGAGTGGCAAGAACACTTCCGAGGTAATGTATAAACTTCCAGTATTGGTGTAGTAATCGGCCAATTCGGGCTGATGTCCTGCAAAGCCGAGTTGTAGATACCCGTCTTTGTTAAAGTTGCCTTCTACGGAGAACATGCGTTTCATCACCGAAGTGAGCATGTTTCGGACTTGTCCTTCTGTGAGAGGTTGGGGAAGGCTGTATTTCCATGCTGCGAGGGCTAAAGGTTGAAAAGCGCCTAAACGATAGGTTACAGAGCGTCCCATAGCAGGATATGTAGCTTCTGGCGAAACTAAACGCTCAAGCAAACGGTTGTAGCGCTGCATGCGCCGAAGGGCTAAGTCGAATTTGATGGGAACAGACACTTTCTGGTTGGCCATTATTTCAGTAATTTCTACTAAATAGGGATGAATCACATAGCTGTTGTAATAGTCTTGCGAATATTCGGTTCCGTCCATATACCAGCCATCTCCCACATACCACAATTCCATTTGGCGGATAGCGGCAACAATAGCATACGGATCATAGTCTTCACCTATGGATGCCAAAAAAGCCTCATTCATGGCTCGGAATAGAATCCAGTTGTTGTTCCACGGCACAATTTGACGTTGGCCTTTAAATTCTGCTATATAGCGCTGTTTGGTTACGTCGTCTAATGGCTCCCACAATGTTTTAGGTGCACGAATAAAACTATTGGCAATATAAGACGCATCCACCAATGGCTGGAAGGGTCCGCCCTTTTTGTACCACAAGAGATAATCCGGACTATTAGGGTCTACGGCATTGGCGTAGCTCTTTAATGCCCATTGGCGCATTTGCTTGCGTTGTTTGCCTTCGGACGTATCGTCATCGGGCAGGGCAAGCCATGGGGCTATACCGGCCATCAAACGGCCAAAGGCTTCCATATAGACTACGTTAGCATCACGATTATCCCAAATTGGACTGTATTCTACCAGCATGTTCTTTTTCAGCTCGCCTTTGCTCATGTTGCTGAGTACGGGCTCGGCTATTTTGTAGAGTAGATCGACCCAATAGGCTCGGTCGGCAGTGGATTGAGAGGTTGCTGTTTGGCTACTTTGTGCAATGGCAAGTGTTGCAAAACACAGAAACAGGCTTGATGTTAGGAGTTTTTTCATAAGGTGTTATTTGTATGGCAAAGATACGAAATATTTATGAATTGTGATTTATGAATGATGATTTATTTGGTAAAAGGCTAACGGTTAAGGGTAAATTGCTGGCGTAACTGCGCTCAATAATCCGTCAGTCTTCCTTCGATGCCAGTTCGGTGATCCTCTATTGATCCTGTATTGATCCTCTATTGCCGCTATAATCTCCCTGTATGAAAAGAAATACAAACTGTGAGTAGGTACTCAAAGCCTATTTTCCCTTCGCCTATCCTTCGCTTTTTCCTCGTTGATCCTCCGTTGAACAAATATATCAATTCAAAGTTTGTATTTCAGGTAATATTTTTGTATCTTTGCAAAATAATATCAAAACAATATCAATATGAAAACACAAGAATTTATCAAAACCATGAAAACCAATAATGGTTTTCTTCATTTATTTCTCAATTTAATATTGTTGGGATGCTTCGTTGCTTTATGTATCTACACCGGTCGGCAAAGCCTAATCGGTCTATCGGTTGCAATTGCCATTATCGGCTTTATCTTTTGGTTGATTCACCTCATCGGACTTTGTATAATTCGTCCGAACGAATCACGCGTTCTAACATTTTTTGGAAAATATTCCGGTACCATCAAGCAAAACGGATTTTTTTGGGTAAACCCATTTTATAGTAAGCGAAATCTTTCGCTTCGTGCCAGAAATATGAATGTTGAGCCGATAAAAGTGAACGATAAAAACGGAAACCCAATCATGATTGGTTTAGTCTTGGTATGGAAAATTAAGGATACCTACAAAGCTTGTTTCGATATTGATTCGGAGGTTGCACCTGCAGTGGAAACATCTAACCGTCAACATTTGAAATCTTACGACAAATTCGTTAATGTTCAAAGTGACGCAGCGTTACGTAAAGTTGCCGGATTGTACGCTTACGATCACATTGACAACAAAAGCGATGAGATTACCTTGCGTTCGGGCAGTGAGGAAATCAATGAACGTTTAGAACAAACGATTCGCGAACGCTTAGAAATCGCCGGTATTGAGGTTGTTGAAGCACGCATTAATAATTTAGCATATGCTTCCGAAATTGCAAGCGTTATGTTGCGCCGTCAGCAAGCCGAAGCCATTATCTCTGCACGTGAGAAAATCGTAGAAGGTGCAGTATCTATGGTCGAATTGGCTTTAAATCGCCTCGAAAAAGACGGTGTTGTAGATTTGGACAATGAGAAAAAAGCCGCAATGGTCAGCCATTTGATGGTAGTACTTTGTGCCGATGAAGCCGCAAAACCGGTCATTAATACAGGAAGTTTATACTAAAATATAACGTTTTTACTTTCCAATTACGTCCTCATGGCAGAAAAAAAAACGTTTGTTCTAAGAATTGATCCTGAACTCATGAAAGCCGTTGAAGAATGGGCTTCCGATGAGTTCAGAAGCACTAATGGCCAACTGGAATGGATCATTTCTGAAGCCGTAAACAAAGCCCGACGCAAACAAAAACAACAGTAACAAATATGTCATATTAAGCACCGTCAAACATCCCATAGCAACGGATGTTTTGGCTTATAAAAATTTACATACAATTCTTTTGCTTATTTCCTGAAAATTTCGTATCTTTGTGAATAAAAATATCAAAGTCATGAAGAAATCGTTACTTTTTTTGATTTGTTTAACCTTTTCGGTGGTGGGGTTTTCTCAACAAAAATCCTTGATTCCGCCAATTCAATGGTATAGTTTTGAAGATGCGTTGAGTTTGAATGCCGAACGTGCTGCATACGGATTGCAACCTAAAAAACTGTTTGTGGATGTGTATACCAATTGGTGCGGCTGGTGCAAACGCATGGATGTTACAACTTTTGCTCATCCTGTTATTGCCGATAAACTTAACACTGATTGGATTGCCGTAAAAATCAACGCCGAACGCAAAGATACTGTCGTGATTAACGGACAAACCTTTGTCAACGATAATCCGGGCAGTTCGCGCGGATCTCATCAGTTGGCACAGATTTTATTGAATGGGCAAATGTCGTATCCATCCTATGCCTTGATTGATGAAACAGGGAAATCCATTCAAGTGATTCCCGGTTATCAACAGGCTCCTATGTTTGAGGCTTTGCTGGATTATTTTAGCACCAATGCCTATAAAACCACGCCTTGGGAAGACTATCAAAAGACCTTTAAAGGGTTAATTCGGGAGCAATAAACAGCTGTCGCCGTACGACAAGAACCTAAAATCATGCGAAAGTGCATAATCGTAAATTTTATGCCATTCATTGCCCACTAATGCTGAAATTAGCAGGAGCAACGTGCTTTTGGGCTGATGAAAATTGGTGACGATGCCGGTTGCTATGCGGAATTTATAGGGGGGGGCAATTATTAACGACGTTGAAAATTCTAATGGAGAATGGAAAATGGAAAATGGAAAATGTTGCTCACGCCCATAGCAAAGAGGCGAAGCATAATTCTCCATTCTCCATTCTCCATTCTCCGTTGAATAAGGTGCCCACTGCTCAACATGTTCGGCATTCGGCTTAAGCCAATAAAGCGATTCAAGGCTCCTTAACGATGTTGTTCCTACGGGTATTATCGGGCGTTTTTCGGCGATGGCTTTGCGGATTTTATGAAGACAATCTTGCGAAACGATGACTTTTTCGTCGTGCATAATGTGGCTGCCGATGGTTTCTGTGGTTACAGGCTTGAATGTTCCTGCGCCCACGTGCAACGTGAGGGTTGCAGTTTCGATACCTTTAGTTTCAAGGGATTCCAAAACCTGTTCGGAAAAGTGCAAACTCGCCGTTGGCGCAGCTACCGAGCCTTTGATTTTAGCAAAGATAGTTTGATAACGCTCCTCATCACTATCTTCCACTTCACGATGAATGTAGGGTGGAAGGGGGATTTTTCCCACACTGTCGAGGATTTCTGCGAAGGTTAAATCATTATCCCATTCAAAGATGATTTCCCACGCATCGTCAATTTGTACACCTCTTTTAATTTTTAATTTTTCACTTTTAATTTGCAATTCGCCGTCTTTCCATTTGCGGTTGCCGCCGACAAAGCACTTCCACGCACACCGTTTTTTCTGTTGAAACGCCAATTGCACATCTACCGGTTCAATAGGCTCTAAACAAAAAATCTCGATACGTGCGCCCGTTGGCGTATGGGTAACAATGCGGGCATGGATAACTTTCGTATCATTAAACACCAACAGCGCATTCGCCGGAAGTTCATCGGCTATATCACGAAAAATATGCTCTGAAATTTGTCCGTGTCTATACACCAACAATTTTGACGCATCTCGTTCCGGTAAGGGATACAATGCTATTTTTCCCTCCGGAAGAGGATAGTCGTAGGTCTCAATACGAATATCTTTCGGCGAAACCATGCTTACAGATTTTCACGGAAATAGTCGTATAATTTTTGATACAAGTGCATGCGTTCAATGCCTCGAACGTTGTGTGCGTGGTTGGGATAAACGAAATAGTCCACCTGTTTGTTTTTCTTGATGCATTCTTCAATAAATCCCAAACTTTGCTGCCAAACCACTGTATTGTCTTGCGCACCGTGAATTAGCAATAACTTGCCTTGCAAATTATCCACATAATTCAATACGCTTGCTGTTTTATAGCCATCGGGATTTTCTTCGGGTGTTTCCATGTAGCGCTCGGTGTACATGATTTCGTACCATTTCCAATCAATTACAGGGCCGCCAGCCGTAGCCACTTTGAACACACCGGGATAACGTAATTTCAACGAAATGGCCATAAATCCACCAAAGCTCCAACCATCCACGCCTATGCGTGTGGAATCCACGTAGGGCAACGATTTAAGGTAATTCACGCCTTTCATTTGATCGGCGGTTTCGACAGTGCCCAATTGACGATGAGTGGCACTTTGAAATTCAAACCCACGATTGTCTGTACCACGGTTGTCTAAGGTCCAAACCACATAACCTTGTTGAGCCAGATAATTCAAGAACAAATCTCCACCGGCCAACCACGAATTGGTAACCAATTGCGAATGCGGACCGCCATAGACATAAACAATAACGGGATATTTTTTGTTTGCATCAAAATTATACGGCTTAATCAAGCGAGCATATAAATCGGTTTGGCCATCGGCTGCTTTTAAGGTTTCGATGGTTGTTGTGCCAACGGTGTGATTGGCCAAAGGATTGGCGGATTGCAAAAGGGTTTCGACCACTTTGCCGGTTGCATTAATAATTTGCAGGGTGTTGGGGGTTTCCAAATTGGAATATTGATCCACAAAATGATTACCATCCGCACTCATCGTAATGTAATGCGTACCGGGTTCTTTGGTCAATTTCTCAATAGCCCCGTTTTTAGACACCGAAGTAACATACAAATGGGTTTCCAAAGGCGAATCTTTGGTTGCAGTGAAATAGATTTTATCGCCTT
>JAITVC010000116.1 GCA_031286005.1 Bacteroidales bacterium | reverse complement strand
TGGCAAACATCCGCGCCCATAAAGCCCGGACTGGTCAAGCCTACTTGTGCATTCATATTTGCACCGTCCATATAAACTTGTCCGCCGTTGTCGTGAATAATTTTGATAATATCCAAAATAGATTCTTCGAAAACGCCGTGTGTAGAGGGATACGTGATCATTACGCACGATAAGTTATCTTTGTTTTCTTCTGCTTTTTGTTTCAAATCGGCTACGTCAATTTCGCCTTGTGGCGTGGATTTCACAATCACGATTTTCATGCCGGCCATCGCCGCAGATGCAGGATTAGTGCCGTGTGCAGACGCCGGAATCAAACATACTTTGCGGTGGTTATCACCACGCGAACGATGATATGCTTGAATGACCATCAAGCCTGCATATTCGCCCGAAGCACCCGAAGTCGGTTGAAGCGACATACGTGCAAAGCCTGTGATTTCGGCCAAATCTTTGTTCATATTTTCAATCATTTCCAAATAGCCTTCGGCTTGATCGCTTGGCACAAATGGATGAATACCACCAAATTCCGACCATGTAATCGGCATCATTTCCGCAGCAGCGTTGAGTTTCATCGTGCAGGAGCCAAGCGGAATCATAGCGCGATTGAGCGAAAGGTCTTTGATTTCGAGCTTTTTCATATATCGCATCATATCCGTTTCGTTGTGATATGAATTGAATATTTTGTGCGTCAAATAAGCCGATTTGCGTTTCAAATTTTCCGGAATACCGGCTACACTGGCGCAATGTTCGCCACATTGAAGCGGTTTGTACTCTTTCTTCGCAGCTTGCGCAAAAATATTCAAAATGTTGTCAACATCCGACTTGGACGTTGTTTCATCTAAACTAATGCCGATTTTTTGAGTATCGAAATAACGGAAATTAATACCAAACGAAAGGGCAATCTTTTTCAGTTCTTCCATATTCACACCGCTTGGCACTTCGATAGTGAGCGTGTCGAAGAACGTTTTGTTTAAGGTTTTGTAGCCATACTTTTCGGCTTCGGCCGCTAATACACCCGTCATTACGTGGATATTTTGAGCGATAGCACGAATACCCTCTTGTCCGTGATACATGGCATAGAAGCCCGACATAATGGCCATAAGTGCCGATGCCGTACAAATATTAGACGTTGCTTTTTCACGTTTGATATGTTGTTCGCGGGTGGCCAAGGCCATACGATAGGCACGATTGCCTTGCGCATCAACGGTTATACCAATAATCCGACCGGGGAATTGACGTTTGAAATCTTCTTTGCAAGCAAAATAGCCTGCACTTGGACCTCCAAATCCCAACGGCAAACCAAATCGTTGAATAGAACCAACCACACAGTCTGCACCCCATTCGCCCGGAGGCGTGAGCAGGGCCAACGACATTAAATCGGCTGCTACGGCGATGAATACATTTGCTGCGTGTGCTTGTTTCACCAATTCGGCATAATCATTAACCGTTCCGCATTGCGTAGGATATTGAACGATGGCACCAAATACGTTTTCCGTAAATTTAAAGTCGGCATGTTTGGCTATTTCCAATTCGATACCCAATGGAAGTGCACGTGTTTTCAACACATCTATGGTTTGAGGAAACAAATCGACAGATACTAAAAAGCGGTTTGCACCACTCTTCACTTGGTCTTTTGAACGTGAGTTGAAGAACATGAGCATGGCTTCGGCTGCTGCTGTGGCTTCGTCCAAGAGACTTGCATTGGCAATCGGCATGGCGGTCATGTCCATAATCACGGTTTGATAATTCAGCAAAGCCTCCAAACGACCTTGCGAAATTTCTGCTTGATACGGCGTATAAGACGTGTACCAACCCGGATTTTCAAGGATATTGCGTGTAATCACGGCAGGCGTAATCGCACCATAATAGCCCTGTCCGATGAACGAGCGATACGATTTGTTCTTTGAAGCAAGTGCTTTCAGATGGTTGAGGTATTCAAATTCGTTCATCCCGCGCGGCAGGTTCAACGGTTTGGGCAGGCGGATGCTCGCCGGCACAGTTTTTTCAATAAGTTCATCCAAAGATTTTACGCCGATAACGTTGAGCATTTCGGCTTGTTCAGCCGCATTAGGGCCATTGTGTCGAGAAAGGAAATTGTTTGTTAACATGATATGTTGTTATTTATTTTTTACATTAAGGTGCAAAGGTACGAAAAAAATTAAAAATTAACAATTAAGAATTAAAAGGGGTAATTCTATTGCCAGAGAGGTTCATTCTGCCAATCCGCAGGAAAACCCATCGCTGTTCGATCCACATTCGGATATTTCAAAAATAAGTTTTCAATTTTTTGTTTGAATGTATGTTTGGGATTTACAATATTGAGCAAATAAATCATCATAGAAAGAGCATAAAATACGCGATTAATACCAACTTGCTTATCTGTAATCCATAGATTTGACGCATGGCGTGGAAATAAAGGTTGAATACTCATTGGACGGTTCCACATCCGAGCGTGATGAGCGCAAACGTTACGGATATACACCAAACTATGCAACCACGATGCAAAAACCTTATCTGATAAGCCGAACAATTTGGCAATATCCTTTCTATGTTTACTTGGTTTCAAATTACCATATAACCGCGATAATGTTCCGAATGATGTTATTTCCAATAATATGAACGATGGTGGAAAACGATTGGAGTATTTCGATTTAAAAGCAACAATAAATTCCTCATCACTGCGATTAAGTTCCTTTTGAATTTTCGTAAGTGTTGATTGATGCAGGACAAAATTCGCAAACAAATTTGTGTCTTCTATCCAGAAAGCATTATGTTCGCAAGAAAGCACATAAGCCATTTTTGAGCGAACAGCAACCTCTATTTTTTCTAATTCTCCGATGATTAATTTACGCAATTCACGGTCGAATTTATACAAGTTGAATGCCATTTCAAAATTAGAATTGAGTTTAAAAATATGATATTGTTTATCTGCCAATAAGGGATACCAGTAGCCGCTAAATCTGTAATAACTGATGTTTTCAAACAAATGCAACGCCTTGCTTTCATCAGCAAATGCCAGACCTCTTGATTTTAGCAAGTTGATTTGTTCTTGAAAAGAAAGAAAAATCTTGGAATAAGGTGTTTTCGTCATAGTCATAAATAAAACACTCACCCTGAGCGCGCTGTTCTAACGGGAAGCGGGGTGAGTATGTTATTGCAAAGTTACAAAAAAAAATTGAATTAACCAAATTTTATTTAATTTCACTAATCAATTTATATAAAAACAATCCTTGACGTTTCCGCAAAGTTACAAAAAAATTCCCAAACAAAAAATTTAAAAATTTTGGTTCAAGATTAGAATAAAATTACGTGTTACTAATCTTTGATTTTCCTCCTGCTATTAAATTTTATCTGTCATTATGCAATATATGAACATTCTGTATTTATGTTTTGTAAACTAAATATCTTTTGGCCACAAAAGAAATGAAAGACATTACTTGGCCACAAAGATACAAAAAAATTCCGAATAACAATAATCCATAAATCATAAATTTTTCGTATCTTTGCAACTCATAACTCATAAATGAATACGTAAACCCAAAAATTGAATACGTAAATCACAAATCATAAAAATGACTAAAACCATCGCAAACGCCCTAACCACACACAAAACAACACCATCACACCAAAAAACCAAATAGCCTCCAAAAAGGCATCAACTCCACTACAAGTCCACATCAAGTCCACTACAACTCCATACCAAGTTAGGTATTGGCTATGTATTGGCAGGTACCAAGTAGCCCCCGCACCTAGTACCCAGACACCTCGCACCCCACACCCATTAATTCAAAAGCCCACCTTTTAATTTTTAATTCTTTTTCGTATCTTTGCACCCATGGAACGCCTTACCTATTTCGTCGACATTCTACTTCCGCTTCCGTTGCAAAACACGTTTACCTACCGTGTACCGCAGGAGTTGGAGGGCGAGATTGCTGTTGGGAAACGGATGGTGGTGCCATTTGCCAATCATAAGAAATATGCGGGGTTGGTGGTGCGGATTCATCACGAGACGCCAACCGCCTACATTACGAAATATGCGCAGTCGGTTTTGGACGAAAAGCCGATTATTCAAGGCATCCAGTTGGAGTTTTGGCAGTGGATTTCGGCGTACTACTTATGCACCATGGGCGATGTGATGGCAGCCGCTTTGCCGTCGGCATTCAAATTGAGCAATGAAAGCACCATTGTATTGAACCCCGATTTTGACGGCGATGTGTCTACCCTTTCCGAACATGAATTTCGGGTAACCGAAGCCTTGCATCACAAGCCGGAACTGTCGATTGATGAAATTTCGAGAATTACAGGATTGGTCAAGACTATCCACCTCATCAAAAACCTGCGTGATAAACATATCGTCATGATAAAAGACGAAGTTTTGGAGCGAATTAAGCCTAAAATAGAGGTTTATCTCAAACTTCATGCCGATTATGAACAAGAGGACAACCTGCAAAACCTGTTTAATCAATTGGAAAAAAGAGCAGTTAAACAAGTGGAAGTGTTGATGCTGTTTATTCATCTCACAAATGGCCAAACGCACAGAGAAATCAAGCGTTCCGAACTTTTGAAAGCATTCTGCGCCAGCTCATCTGCCGGCGCAGACGTCCACGTCCGTGCCTTAGTCAAAAAACAAGTCCTTGAACTCGTTGAGAAAACCGAAACACGCTTGGAAACCTCTGATTCCACGCATGAACTGAACGATATTCATTTTTCAGCAGAGCAGCAACAGGCGTTTGACGAAATCGGACTACATCTACAAACAAAAAACGTTGCCCTATTGCACGGCGTAACCGGAAGCGGGAAGACCGAAATTTACATCAAACTCATTGAACAAGCTATCAATAACGGTAAGCAAGTGCTGTATCTCTTGCCGGAAATTGCGCTGACGTCGCAAATTATTCATCGCTTGCGAAAGTATTTCGGCGAAAAGGTCGGTATTTATCATTCCAAATTCAATGAGCAGGAACGTGTAGAAGTGTGGCAACGTGTGATGGATAAGGGCGAAAAGCAATTTCAGATTGTGTTGGGCGCACGTTCGGCAGTGTTTATGCCGTTCGATAATTTGGGTTTGGTCATTGTGGATGAAGAACACGAAACCTCATTCAAACAATACGACCCTGCACCACGCTACAACGCCCGTGATGCGGCGATTTATTTAGCAAGTTTGCATGGCGCTAAGACGGTTTTAGGCTCTGCCACGCCATCTATCGAAAGTTATTTTAATGCGCAAACCGGAAAATACGGTTTGGTTGAACTGCTGAAGCGTTATGGAAACACGAACTTGCCCAACATCCGTATTGCTGATTTGAAGCAAGAAACACGAGAAAAAATGATGCATGCGCATTTTTCATCTGTATTGATGAACGAAATGACGAAAGCGTTGGAGAAAAAAGAGCAAATCATTTTGTTCCAAAACCGGCGTGGTTTCTCACTTCGCTTGGAGTGTGAGGTGTGCAATTACATGCCGGAATGCACCAATTGCGATGTTACGCTGACCTACCATAAACACAGCGATATGCTCAAATGCCACTATTGCGGACTGGGTATTCCGGTGCCTCAAAAGTGCCCCAAATGCGGGCATTCGCACTTGACGATGAAAGGTTTTGGTACCGAAAAAATTGAGGACGACTTGTCGGTATTTTTCCCCGATGCCAAAATTCGCCGTATGGATTTGGACACCACACGCTCTAAAAATGCCTATCGACAAATCATTCAAGACTTCGAGGATAGGAAGATTGATATTCTCGTTGGCACCCAAATGGTAACAAAAGGTTTGGATTTCGACAATGTAAGCGTGGTTGGCATTTTGAGTGCCGACAATCTGATTTCATTTCCCGATTTTAGGGCGTACGAACGCAGTTTTCAACTGATGGCGCAAGTGAGCGGCAGGGCAGGACGCCGTAATACGCAGGGCACGGTCATCATTCAAACCTATAACAAGAATTTCCCTGTGTTGCAGCAGGTCATTGACAACAATTATTTGGGCATGTATCTTTCGCAACTACACGACCGACAGCAATTTCACTATCCGCCGTATTTTCGATTGATTAAGGTTGCTGTGAAACACAAAGATTTCAACGTTTTGGAGAAAGGCGTTTCGGCCTTATCGGAACAGTTGCATGCAGCGTTCGGCAATCAAGTATTAGGCCCAAATTTTCCTTTGGTATCAAGGATTAACACGTATTACATCAAAGAATTCTTGCTAAAATTCGACCGCAGAACGAATATTTCCCAAGTAAAAAATCAGTTATCCGACATGTTGCAAAACTTTTCCAAATATACGCCGAATAAGAGTTTGCGAATTGTTGTTGATGTAGACCCGCAGTAACAAATTTCCATATAATAATCGTCAATTATTTTTCGTATCTTTGCACCCATGAAAACCTACAATCTGCCTCTACTTATTTTTCTCCTTTCCAGATGGCTTTTACTGATGGCTCTGTGGTTGCTCACACAAGGTTGCTTTCTGATTGCCAACTACGACTTATTTTATCATGCCTCATTCTTGGAAACTATTCGTGCTGTCATCGGCAGTTTTCGTTTCGCAATATCGGGAACGTTGTTCGTTTTAGCGCCTTTTTTGGTGCTGAATTTACTTCCGATTCATTATAAGCAAAACCGTTATTATCAAAAATTCACGGACTTTTGGTATTATGTTGCAGCGATATTGTTTTTGTTTGCAAACGGAGTTGATGTTTCGTATTATCCCATTACCCATCAACGGATGAATGCAAGCATCTTTACGTATTTAGACGGCGTGCGAGGCGATTTCGTTCGTTTGCTTCCGTCGTTCCTTGTGCATTACTGGTATCTAACTCTTTTGGCTATTTTCGGAATTTTCTGTCTATTCTATGTTGGGAAACGTCTGAAATTACAGTCGCCCGCGCCAATCAATCAATCAATCAATATACGTTATTACATTAAACAAGTCGTTGCTTTTGTCGTACTGACGCCGCTTATCGTATTGGGACAACGAGGGGGATTACAGGTTAAACCGCTGGATATTTTTCACGCCGGACAATACTCCACAAACAATGGTGATTTAATTACCAACACTCCATTTGTCATCATAAAAACACTGGATAAAGGAGAGATTCAGAACATTCCTTATTACGCTTCCGAAGATGAGTTATACGCTCATTTTAATCCACATCATACTTACCAAGATGCCATTTTTCAGGGCGATACCTTGCCGAATATCGTTATTCTTATTTTAGAAGGATATTCATCTGAATATTCTCAATATCTGAGTGAAGGAAATACTGGCTACACGCCATTTATGGATAGTTTGGCACAGCAAGGCGTTACATACCGAGGGCTTTCCAATGCGTTGGTATCGATGACCGGTATTCCTGCTATTATTGCCGGTTTCCCGAATTGGATAGAAGAGCAATATCTCGTTTCGAGGTATTCTCAAAACAATCTACCGAGTTTAGCAAACACCTTACACTGGGCTATAAATCGTCGTTCTATCACGGCGGATTCAACGGGACAATGGTATTCGACGCTTTTTGTGCGAAAGTCGGATTCGACGAGTACATAGGCAAAACAGAATATGATAAAGACGTGCAGAATAACGATAAAGATTACGACGGAAATTGGGGAATTTTTGATGAACCGTTTATGCAATATGTAGCCAATCGGATAACGAGGGATATTGCTAAAACGCCTTTCTTTTCCATTGTTTATACATTAACGTCTCACGACCCCTTCACTGTACCAAAGGCATTTGAGGGGCATTTCTCGAAGGGCACTTTACCTCCTCACAAAACCGTTGGATATACAGATTATGCCCTTCGGCGCTTTTTTGAAACCTGCCGCACCAAGGCATGGTTTGAAAATACGTTGTTTATCATCACATCCGACCATAGTACCTTTGTTGAAAATGACTACTACTCAAGTAGTTTAGGACGTATGGGAATTCCGATGATTTGGTATTTTCCGAAACAGGTTGCACCCAAAAAAGAGTCTAAAATTATGCAACAAATTGATATTATGCCAAGTCTGTTGCACTATCTGGGATATTCTAAACCGTTTATTGCCTTTGGGCAAAGTGTGTTTGATACCACTGCAATACCTTATGCGATGCGGCTTTCCGGTAGCGACTATCAGTTTGTCGAAAACGGATTCGTCTTAAATTTTACAGATGGCAAGTCCGTTTCATTGAAAAAAGACCAACACGATTTTGCAAAATCACCTAATCTTATGGAGCATGAACCTGGCATCTTGAAAGCCTTGGAAAACAAAACCAAAGCAATGATTCAGCAATACAATTCCAGAGTTATACATAATCAATTTGTGGAATAAAATAGAGTACACAATAATTCATAACTCATAATCCATAATTTTTTCGTATCTTTGCAGTTGGGAAAACGCTCCGATCTATCGCTGCATTTTTGTAGAGGAAAGTCCGGGCAACACTGAGCCACCATGCTTCATAACCAGAAGGCGTTGTGCAAACAACGACAGCAAGTGCCACAGAAAATAACCGCCCTGCGAGGGGTAAGGGTGAAAACGGGAGGTAAGAGCTCCCGCAGCGTTTGGCAACAAACGTTTGGGGTAAACCTCATGGGTTGAAAGTTCAAATATACCGTTTGCTAAGCCGGGCTCGGGCAATGACGGGGGGTCGAACGATAGAGCTTGCAAGTGATTGCAAGTCGAGATAAATGATAGATTAGAAACAGGACCCGGCTTATGAGAGCGTTTTTCTTTCTAAAAAATTGTTGTTGCTCGTTCAAAAATACCGCTTAACCATGCTAATGCCATTCCGTAGTTGGTTGTTGGGATGCCTTTTTCGATAAACGGTTTTAGGCGGTTGTGCAGTTGTTTATCGGTTATCATGCACGCACCGCATTGGAACACCATCGCATAGGATTCCATATCATTGGGAAGTGCAGACAGGCCGGAAATAAAATCAAATTGAAACGTTTTTCCGGTTTGCTTTTGCAGTAAGTTCGGGAGTTTCACACGGCCAATATCTTCGCACGAACGTTGATGGGTGCAGGATTCCAATATTAAGATTTTGTCGCCGTCTTTTAAATTTGCGATATGCGGCGTGTCTTTCAAATAGGTTTCAAAATTACCTTTCAGGCGTGCCAGCAAAATACTGAAACTTGTGAGTCGGCTATCTTTTGGAACGATTTTCTCCACTTCCGAAAAAACTTGACTGTCCGTTATGATTAATGCCGGCGAAGTTTTCAACGTATCAAGCGTGTGTTGCAATTGTTCGGTTTGGCAGGTCATGACTACTGCATTTTCATCCAAAATCGAACGCATGGTTTGAACTTGCGGGAGAATCAATCGGTCTTTCGGCGCCTCGCTGTCAATGGGGGTTACCAACACAACTACATCGTTGGTATGGATTAAACCGGAAACCAAGGTTTTCGGCTTTGTTCTTGCCGAAACGTGGCACGCCGCATCTCTGCATTGCCGTATATTTGCATATATGGCCTCCAAATTTATCCTTTTTTCTGCCGAAACGTCGATTACCGCACAGGCATACAACGATTGCATAATAGCCTTCAAATCATCTCGCAAGGGCATTAAATCACACTTATTGTGAACAATGATGAACGGAATATCTTGATTGTAGAAGTCCCCTATCCAATCTCTTTCCAACGTTTCAAAACGGTTTTCAGCCAGTACTAAAATTGCGAAATCAATCGTTTGTAGTACTAGTTTGGTTTTATCAACCCGTTGTTGACCTAATTCCGTGTCATCATCAAATCCGGCTGTGTCAACGATTACAGCCTTTCCAATATCCAATAATTCGATAGACTTCTTGACCGGATCGGTTGTTGTTCCTGCCACTTTGGAAACAATGGCTAAGTTTTGCTCCGTGAGTGCATTAATCAATGCACTTTTGCCGACATTTCGTCGTCCAAAAATACCAATAGAGAACATTATTGTGCTTTTTTACCAAACACCGAGAAATGAAGATAACGTTTGGGGTTGGCTTTCAAATCCTCTAACAGTTTACTCAAATTTTCGGCAGACGTTTTTAATTCTTCGTAAAGTTTTTTATCGTTAACGAGTTGCGCCGCAGAGCCTTCTCCTTCGTTGATTTTTTTCATCAGTTGCTCGGTTTGGTCAAGTGTGCTTTGCAGTTTGGCAACGGTTTTGGACAGTTCGGCTTTATTCAAATCTTCGCTGATTTTAGCAAAGTTTTTAAGCACCGTATCCAAATTCTCTCGTTGCTCTTCGAGCACTTTACTGGCGGAAGACGTTAAATTTTTCACATTGTTCAATGAGGCGCTCAAATCACGAATACCGTTTCGGATTTGAAGTTGGGCTTGTTCTGTGAACATCGCATTCATGGTTGTTATCAAAGAATCCAACGATGTTGCCAGCCGTTCGATTTTATCTTTCACGGGCATGAGCTGTGCGGTAACTTCGGTGATGGCATCCGTTTCCACTTCTCCGGCAAGGGTGTCGCCGGTTTTAAGGAACTCATCATCGGAACCAAGTTGCAAGTCGATGATTTTCGTTCCCAACATATCTGCCGTAGTAATGCGGGCTATTGAATTTTTGGGAATATCTAAACGCTCGTTGACAATAAACGTTACTTTGATACGGGGATTTTTCGCATTGGTAAACTCCAATTTTTCCACTCGCCCAACTTTCATTCCTCGTAGAAATACGGCACACGATGATGTCAAGTTATTGGCATTGTCGTAATACGCATAATACGTCTGTTCGGGTTTCATCAGATTTTTACCTTTTAGAAAGTTGGCCATGAGAATAAAGGCCACGATGGTAGCGATGGAGATAACTGCAATTTTGATTTCTTTGGATAATTTCATAATCTATTTTTGCTCTTGTAAAATTTTCAAAGCCTCTGTAGGCGTAATTCGTTCGTCATCTTTGAACACCACTACAAATGCGTCGCGATAACCTTGATTTTGCATTTTGCGTTGAATTGCGGTCGCCTCTTCCATAGATTTAGCTTCCCCTGCCGTAAATTTATAGGCGCCTTGATGAAAATATTTACCAATGGTTTCGATGTTTTTAAATTCGGGCGCATCTAACGGAATGTCTTTGCCGGACGATGCAAACTGTACTTTGTAAACAATTCTTGGCAGCACTTTGGTTACAATGCTATCTACCGAAACGACTGTTTTTTCTTGGCTTATAGGGGTTTCCGTAAATATGGAAACCGGCTCGGTTGTTGTTGCAACGGGCTGTTCAACGGTTTTTTCAAGATTCGGTTTGTTTTCCAAGATTTCATTTTGATTGTTAAAGCCATCAACCGCATATTTGTATTCTTTAAAAGCATTGAACAAGGCTGTGATAATTTTTTCTTGACCTTCTGGAGAGGCCATGAACTGCTCTTCTTCGGGATTGTTGATAAAACCAACTTCGGTTAGAACACTTGGCATAGTTGCATCGCGCAACACCAAAAATCCGGCTTGTTTCACGCCTCTATCCACCGAAGGCACATGATCTCGGTATTGGCCTTGCAGGCGTGTTGCAAAATTCAAACTTTGGTCTAAATACGCATTCTGAAACAAGGAAAAGATAATATAGGCTTCGGGCGAACTGGGGTTAAAACCCTCGTAGGTTTCTTCGTAATCCTTTTCTGAAAAGATCGCTTCATTTTCCTTTTGCGCTACGGCCAAGTTGGCCGCACTGCTGTGCAACCCCATAGCAAATGTTTCAAACCCTTTCGGCAGAGGCGCATTGCGTTTGAGTTCGCTGGAATTGCAATGAACAGAAATAAATAAGTCGGCTCGGTATTTGTTAGCCATTTTCGGGCGTTTCCAGACGTCTACGGACTCGTCTTTGGTGCGGGTATAATACACTTTCACATCGCTGAAATTGGCTTCAATCATTTTCCCAAGCCCAAGCGCAACGGCTAATGTAATATCTTTTTCCACAGCGAATTTACCAACAGCACCCGGCGCATCGCCACCATGCCCGGCATCAATCACAACAACTGTCAATTTTTGAGCTGCTATAAGACCGTTGCAAAAACCTAAAAATAAGGCAAAAACAATAATTTTCGGAATTAGTTTGATGTCGTACTTTCTCATGTCGTAAAAAATGCTTATCTTTGTAGCTTTGTTTTCAATTTGCAAAGATACAAAATTTTTAGATTTGTCGGGAAAAATTTTTATAACAACATTCATATTTACACTATTCGTTTGGATTTCGAATAGAGATTCCGCACTTTTTGCACAACAGCAACGCATGGAATCTTCCAGATTTGACGTTTCGGCAACAAGTGCTACAAATTCAACTCCAAGTGTTACGGACTCCACTTCTAAAGGCGACAGCACTGCGCCTCGTTCTCGATCGGCTATTGAATCCAAGATAGACTATAAAGCAAAGGATTCACTCTTTTTCAATATGCGCATAAACAGGGCTTACCTTTATGAAAATGCGCAAATTAATTACAAAAACATTCAACTAACTGCGGCTCGCATAGAAATGGATTTCAAAAAGCAAGAAGTGAGCGCATTTCCGGAATATGACTCATTGGGGCAAGAAGTCGGCGTTCCGCATTTTGACGATCAAAAACAGGTTTTTGATGCGAAAGAGATGGTGTATAATTTTCAAACGCAGAAAGCACGGATAAAAAACGTAATTACCAAAGAAAATGAGATGTTCGTTCACGGTGATGTGGTAAAAAAATTGCCCGACGATGTTGCGTTTATCAAGCGAGCACGTTTCACTACATGCGATTTGGAACACCCACACTTTAATATTGTAGCCCTCCGCGCCAAAATCATTCCCGGCGACAAGGTGGTTACCGGTGGTGCTATGTTGTTTCTAAACGGTGTACCAACGCCTTTGGCCTTGCCTTTTGCTTTATTTCCCAATACGGAAAAACATAAATCCGGTATTATTATTCCAGCCTATGGCGAAAGCCAAAGTCAAGGCTTCTTTCTTCGAGAAGGCGGATTTTATTGGAGTATCAACGATTATTTGGATTGGCGAATTACGGGAGACATCTACACGCGGGGCGAATGGAACATCCGCAACAGCGTTCAGTATGTGAAACGCTACAAATACAGCGGAAGTTTCAATTTGACCAATGGGATGGTACCCAGTGGCGAAAAGGATACGCCGGGCTATGGTCAAACCCGGAGTATACGGCTTGGCTGGACTCATGCCCAAGACCCCAAAGCCAATCAAAACAGCACGTTTACGGCGAATGTGAACTATTTTAACTCTGCCTCTCAACAGTACAGTACGGCTATTGCAGACCATTTCAATACAACATCCAATTCAAATATTGCCTATCAAGTGCGGATTGCCAACCGGTTTAACATTTCGACAACGGCGAATATGGATTACAACATGACCACCGGCAATATCAATGCCACACTGCCATCGCTGAACTTTTCGATGAATCCGATTTATCCGTTTCAACCGAAAGTGCGTAAGGGCGCTCAAAAATGGTACGAAAGTTTCAAGATTAACTATTCGATGAATGCCAACAATCAAGCGACCGGTCATGACAGTATATTTTGGACTAACAAAATCTTTGAAGATATGCGAAGCGGGGTTAAGCACAATATCCCCATGGAGATGAACATTAAACTGTTTAAGGGAAAACTCAATTGGGGACACTCGTTGCGCTATACCGAACAATGGCATTTCAAAGCCAGTCGGAAAGGTTTAGACACGGTTATAACGCCGCAATATAATGCTTCAAACGAGTTTGTGAAAAACGACACGAGCATCAGTGTAGCTGTTCTTGACCGAGAATATGGTTTTTTCTCTACCAGAGATTTCGGATATTCAACATCATTGAGCACGACGTTGTATGGCTTGCTTCAATTCAAGCGTGGCTTGTTTAGAGCCTTTCGACATGTGATGACGCCGAGCGTCAGCTTCTCGCTTTCGCCGGATTTTGTTACACCCGAAGGCTTTGGACACATGTCGGGTTATCGCTATTACGAAGACCGAAACGGTGAAATGCAACGCTATAACTTGTATGATGGCAGTCCCGCCGGTTTTTCTGCCCAACAGCGCAGCGGAAGTATCGGTTTCAGCTTGGGCAATAATTTGGAGATGAAGATTCGCGACCGCAAAGATACCGTAACCGGAACCCGTAAAGTGAAACTTATTCAATCGTTAAGTCTTAGCACGTCTTACAATCTGGCGGCCGACTCGTTGAATTGGGCGCCAATTTCCGTATCGGCAACGATACCGCTTGTCAAGAATCTACAATTGAACTTCCGTTCGAGCTTTTCACTTTATGCCAAAGATTCTGTTACGACCAACAACACAACCCGATATTACACCGTAAACCGATATATTTGGGAAACCGACAAAAAATTCCTGTTGCGAGAAAACACAAGTGTGAATACAAGTTTGAGTTGGCAGTTTGGGTCTAAGGAGAAATCAGCTGACGATGAAAAGACATCCGTATTAACTTCTCAAAACACAGAAATCTTTGGACAACCTTCGGCGTTTGATGTGAAATGGTCGTTAAGTTTCAGTTATAATATCGGCTACAATAGTAATTACGATCCGAGATACTACAATTTAAATATTTGGGGATACCCTATTACCACCGATCCCTATTACAGCGAATATAGTCATCGAATTACGCAAAACTTTTCGTTTAACGGCAATCTTCAATTAACCTCGAAATGGAATATTACCTTTAATTCCGGATTTGATTTCTTGACCAAGAAAATGGCACAAACCAGCTTCAACATCTCGCGAGATTTACATTGCTGGGATTTATCGTTTACATGGTCGCCTTTCGGAATGTATAAAGAGTGGAGCTTCAACATTCGCCTAAAACCCGGCATGTTGAGCGACGTGCTGAAATACGACAAGAAGAAATCGTTTAGGGATGATGAGAGTTATCGGTAATTAGTAACTTCACTTTATTTTGAAGTACTTCGTACCTCACACAAAGCGAACACGGCGGTAAAGAGTGCTACAAATTCACGCAAAGAGGGCGGTTTGTTTATTTGTGTGATGTGCAGAATAAGAATTTAAACCGATTCTCATTAATAAGTCCTTTGTTATAACTCTTTTTGCATCGGTAAACATAAATGATTCGATAAATGCTTGTGTTTCGGATTGGTTTAGTAAATTTTGAACATCTTGAGCCTCTTCTAATGTATCAAAGCCTATAAAATAACAGGTGTCATCAAGCAATAAAACTGTCCCATTGGGTTTCACGAGTGTGAATTTCGTTTGTTTATAAAGTCCTGAAATGGCGACTTTGTAGGGTTTAAAAGAATAGTTGCCCACACCAAAAATTGAAAACATCGGTTTTCCGTTATAGATACTCGATTTTCTATTTAAGAAATAGTCTTTGTGCCGATTTAAATATGCTTTTGTTTTGGGTAATTTTTCTAAAATTTGGCTTGTTTCTTCGCCTATTTTTTTTTGCGTAACGATTGTATATTTCCTTGGAGCATCTACAGTGTTTTGCTGCAAATCCGAACTTTTTAAGATTCCATAAACCAAATCTTCTTCCAATTCGAATTCCTCGCCAAGTTGGTTTCTGAACCCACTTTCTGTGCGTTCCAATTCCATAACTTTAGCACAATCATGCTTGACTCCTTGTCGCCACTCAAAGGGACAAAGGCCGTCTAAATGTTGATATTTTTTATATTTCTCAGTATCGGACGCAAATTTATCGTTTACCCAGCCTAACGTTACACGTGGTTTTGATGTGTAAAAATCAAATTCTTTTGCTGTAAATTCGGGCGTAGAATTAAATTTGCAAACAAACAAACCTGCATCAACAGCTGCCGCAAATTCTTTTTTTGCATCAATGGTGTGCTTCTCAATATTGGAAATCGGATACTTATTTTTCCTTTGATCGAAAACAATATTTTTGATTACCAAGTTTTTTACAAGAAAAGCAAAATGCCCGTTTTCTTTGGAAAACAAATCTAACATTTTCACAGAAATAGACTCTCCAATATCAAAATTTCCTTTGCCGGTAATAGCATCAAGGCCTTTTGCTTTTTTGAAATTAGATTTTTGTGGCAAATTTTTTGAATCAAGTGTCGAAAGCGTTGAGTTAGTTACCCAAGGCGGATTTCCAATCACTAACAATTCTTGCCCTTTTATTTGTTGCTTAATTTGTTTAAAATCGAAATCAAAAACACTACAATGATACAACTGTATTTGCGGTTTGTTTGCCGTTGGATTATTTAGAAAATAGACCAATAATTCAAATTTCAAATGCCACAAATATTTTTCTTGAATTTCTACGCCAAAAATTTGCTGTAACGAATCAAACGTTTTAATTGCTGATAGAATAAAATTACCCCTCCCACAAGTCGGTTCGAGTAGTATTTTCGGATTAACATTTTTATTTTTTAGATAATAACACACCGATTCGGCAAGTTGTTTATTCGTTTGGAAATCTCCATACTCAATACGATTTTCAGCTACCATGTTTTGGTTATCTTTCAGCGTTTGCTGTAGCTGAATAAAATCTTCTTCGGACTCAAAAAAAGCAACAATACCTGTTTCCTCTTTTAAAGCAGAATTTGCCTTTTCAAAAGAATTGTATTTTTCCTTTTCAAAGAAAGAAGTAACCTCAAAGCCAATATCTATGCTACCGAAATCCATATTAGCACTTATCTATGATTTTTGTAATTCCTGAAATTTTATCTTTAAGCAACACAATTCGTCCGTATTGCAACCGCCATTGCAATGCATTTGAAATGGTCAAGTAGCCAACTTTTGGCGGATTCTTCAAAATCTGTTCCGCCATATTCATTAAGGTAACCTCATCGGCAGGAATATTTCGATCGTTTAGATATGCAAAAATATCTTCGGAGTTGGCTTTATTTTCAATCATCTGCAACAAGGCGGTTGTTGTTTGATAATCGGCAGTCCGCTCTTTTTCAATAAACGAACAACTGACAAAATCCAATAACGCCGTTTTTGTTTTTGCATTATCTTGTTTGTCGTAAACAAAAACTAACAAATTGTAGCCCAATCCGAAAATCTTCTGTTGTGCATTCTTAAACGGGCACGAAGATTGCGGTTGCTTGATAGAAGTAACTTTAATGTCGGTATTGATTTCCGCTGCCGGTAAATCTATTCCACTTGCCGAACTACCCACTTGCAAATCGTATTTTGAAAGCAAAAAATCTTTGAACTTATGCTCAATGTATGTGCCAACAGCTTTCCCATCAGTTACGCCAAAGAGTTCTTTGTTGGGTGTTTTGGACTCTTGTTCGCAGAACTGCTTGGCGAGGGTTGTTAGATTATTTATTGAGAGTTTTTGTTTGGTCATATTTATCCTTTTGATTGTTTTCTTAAGTTAATAACTGCATTTGCAATATCTTGTTTTGCCTCTTTCTTACTCCAAATTTCCCAAAACTTTATTGTTGCACTGTCTGGTTTTATAGTTGGTTCATCAATTTGTACTCTTGTTGGTAACAAAGACGCATCACCA
>JAITVC010000094.1 GCA_031286005.1 Bacteroidales bacterium | reverse complement strand
TCACAAAGATAAGCCCAATTCTCCTGTTGGCAATTGGATTTTAGAATCTTGATATGTTCGTTAAAGAATTTCATTCTTTTCTTTCAACCCCTGCACTTTGAGTGCAGGGTAGTTTAGTTATCATATAATATCATTTACCCCATTCTTCGGACAGCTTCGGGGAGGGTTGCGACTATTGTCGCAAGTCTGTCCGACGTCTTGGTGAAGGTTGCGACTGTTGTCGCAAGTTTGCCCGACATCTCGGTGGAGGTTGCGAATACTGTCGCAAGTCTGCCTGACGTCTCGGTGAAGGTTGCGGATAGTTCCGCAAGGTTGCCCTACGTCTCGGTTGAGGTTGCGGATAGTTCCGCAAGTCTGTTTTACATCCGTATTGAGGTTGCGGAACTATCCGCAAGGTTAAAGTCTTTCCTTTTTTAAGAAAATTAGTGAAACAAGCGTGGCTAATATACCGCCCATTAGGGTGAAGATTAAGCGTTCGCCTGTCATCAGGAACGAAGTGGGCAAGTTGCCTTCGTGCAACAGCAATAAAATAAACGTTGTGATGAACACTGCTGCCACCATATAGTTGTTTTTTAGATAGTAGATGAACAAATAAATGCAAGCGACCATCGCCACCGATTCCACAATAAATCCCATTTGTAAATATAAAATGCCGCTGCCGAGCAAGCATCCGGCAAGTGTGCCTGCGGTGCGCTCGAACACTCTTTTTAAGGTAGCCCGCCGGCCTACTTTGAGCACGATGATGGCTGTGAGCGGAATCCAATAAATGTGTGGATAGTCGGCAATTTTGTAGCGTATGATAAAGAATCCGGCAATGAGTACCAAACTCAATTCGAGACTGTATGTAAACAGATATTCTTTTAAACCGAGTATGGTTTTGTCTGGCACATCGGGCGGCAGTGGTAGTTTCTCCGGTGTTGGTGCGAATATCATTTTATGATTGTTATACCGTTTGATGTAAACGGCAAGTCCGAGCAACAATTCGAGCCCAAACCCTGCCACCGCACCGCCAAAGGTCATCCACACCATCGGCGTGGTGTAATTCAGAAAGAAAATCACTCCGGAAGGGATCACAATATCCGGCCAGTTGAGCGGAAACCATTGTCGACAACAGCCCAACAGAAACGCAAACAGTACAGCTGACAGCAATGCGAACGGAAAATAGCCCATTGCCGCCACAGCACCCAACACTGCCGCTCCCGACAGCACAAATACCGCCATAAACGATAATCGCAACCGGATGCGAAAAGCACCTTGACGGTTTATCCCTGTGATGCTTTGTGCGCCGATGATTAAACCGCTGGCCAAGAAGCCCAACTCAAACCAACAGGCTGCTATGATGCACAAGCCTACGGTAAGCGCCGAGAAGAAAGAATTTTTATGCCGTGAAAGGAAGTACTCGTTTTCGAGGAAATTGTGGGTAAAGTGTTTCAAAATCATCTGTCTTTTTTCATTTAGCCAGTACATAAGCCGCATAAGTAGCCATCAAACCTAAAATCACGCTTGCAAGGACATATAGCATGGCATAACCGATTTGTCCGGTTCGGAACAGCATAATGGTCTCGTTTGAGAATGCAGAAAAGGTGGTGAAACCGCCCAAGAGTCCTGTAACGAGAAATAGTTTCCATTCTTGCGATAGTTGACCTTTATCGAAAATACCAAAAACAAGTCCTATGCAAAAACATCCGATAACGTTTACAATCAACGTGCCGAAGGGAAAGTGGCCGGTCGTTTTGGCTTGTACGAGCAACGACACCAAATAGCGTGCTGCTCCACCGATAAAACTCCCCACTCCGATGATGAACAACACTTTCATTTGACTTTTATCCTCTTATTGTTTTTTAGTTGTGATGAATGATTTATTTGATAATCTTCTGCAAAGATACGAATTTTATTTTATTTGAACAATTTTATGTTTTTTTGCAGTTCGGTGTATTTTATGACAAATTCGGATTTGGCTTGCGTGTAATCCTCCCGATTAAATTGGTGTTTTTGGGCTAATGTGTGTTTTAATTTTGCGTAAGCATCTCTGGCATCTATATTTTGGCGCAGGTAATCGCGGAAATAGATTTCGTCTTGTTTGGTATGGCCTTTTTGGCGGATATGCACGTGGTAGCTTGTTGCATGTGTGTAGTTTTCGTCATAGCCCTTACCAAACGTCATTTCGTTTTCTTTTTCGGCATTGTGCATATTTCCGTAGCCAAGCGGGTTCAACTTTTCAGTTATAGCCTGCTTGATTTCATCGTTTAAATCGGGTACTTCAACTAAAATATCAATCGTTGGTTTTGCAGCAAGCCCCTCAACAGAAGTGCTGCCGAAATGCTCAATATTAAGTACACTATCTTGTCCCAACGCCTCTATCAAAACGACACGTTCCTTTTCAAAAAGCGCTTCCCAATCCGGATTGTAAGGCACAATCCGAATCGGGAAGAGTTTACCGATTTGTTCGGCGGTTAGGGTATTGGGATTGGTTTTCACGGCAAAAGAATATGCCAAATAATACCAAATTTATCAGTAAGCATGGCATAATATTCGCTAAAAAATGTTTTTTGCGGTGGCATAAATACTATGCCACCTTCGCTTAACTCGTTGAACAAACGATCAACTTCAGCTTTGTCGGTAACGTTGATGGTCGGCGTGATGTTGTTTCCTGCAACAAACGGGTAACTTGATGTCATATCCATGAACATAATGAGTTTGTCGCCAATCTGCAAATCGGTGTACATGATCCAATTGCGCTCATTTTCCGGATACGGATTGTTTGGGTCTGCCGGCGAATCGCCGAAAGTCATCATCGGGCGAAGTTCCGTTCTAAAAACTTTGGCGTAAAATTCTACGGCCTCGCGGCAATTGCCGTTGAAATTGATAAATAATTCAAAAGTCATGGTTTTGTTGTTTTAATGTTTATATTACAGTATTTTTAAGTCCTAACAGCTCATTCAAACTAATTACTTTACAGCCTTTGCTTTCGTAATATTGCAGCATTTCGGGAATTTTTCGTTTATCGTAGCTTGTAACGCAATCCGATAAAACATTCACGTTGTAATTTGCCTTAGCCAAGTTGTAGCTGGTCGATTTTACGCAAGCAACCGCATCGGCTCCGGTTAGGTAGAATTCATCTATTCCGTTTTTACCGATAAAGTCTGCAAACGCCTCACTTGTTAATGCGTTTCCTTTGTATTTTGTGAAAACATTATTTGAAACTATTTTCAAATCCGGAACCAATTCTGCCCCGCGTGTATTGGGCTTAAAAGTCCTTGTGCCGTCCGATAAATTTTCGTGTCGTATATAAACAACGTGAATGTCATTATTCGTAGCCCAATCAATGGCTTTATTTATATTGTCAATAACTTCCTTATAATTTTTTGTAATATCATTTTGAATGTCTATTACAACTAATGCTTTTTTCATTTTTCTTAATTTTTCTATTGTGATTTGCAAAGGTACAAAAAAAATTGAGAACGGAGAAGCCCTCAACAAAGTTAATTGAGAATGAAAACTTCGGGCGAAAGTCTCGCGTAGGGCTACATGACGGTTTCGCCCCGGGGCGAAACCTTCATGTAGGGTAACTTGATGGTAGTGCCCCGGGGCGAAACCTCCATGTAGGGCTACTTGATGGTAGCGGCCGAGGGCGGAAGCCTAAAACATGACAATTTGGCAGTTTTTGCCGAGGTAGAAGACCAAAAACATGACAATTTGTCAGTGCTACTAAAATTTTTAGTATACAATTTTCAATTTTCAATTTTCAATTCTCAATTAAAATGTGTATCTTTGCAAAATCTTTTTTTGTAAACCAAAATAATTTAAATGTATAACGAGTACAAACATCTTAATTTAACCCGCATTGGCGAAGAGGTCTTGAAATTTTGGGAAGACCAGAATATCTTTCACGAAAGTTTGGAAATCCGTAAAGGCTGCACGCCATTTGTGTTTTACGAAGGGCCTCCATCCGCTAACGGCGTTCCGGGCATTCATCACGTGATGGCACGTGCGATTAAGGATATTTTTTGCCGCTATAAAACGCTCAAAGGGTTTCATGTAACACGCAAAGCGGGATGGGACACGCATGGATTGCCCGTGGAAATAGGCGTTGAGAAGAAATTGGGCATCACAAAAGAAGATATTGGCAAGACTATTTCGGTTGAAGATTACAATAAAGAATGCCGCAAAGAAGTGATGAAATACACTGATCTTTGGGACGATTTGACCAAAAAGATGGGCTATTGGGTAGATTTGAATGACCCTTATATCACGTACGAAAACAAATACATAGAAACTGTTTGGTATTTGTTGAGCGAACTTTATAAAAAAGGACTGCTCTACAAAGGCTATACCATTCAGCCCTATTCGCCTGCTGCCGGAACCGGATTGAGTACGCACGAACTCAACCAACCGGGCTGTTATCGCAATGTGAAAGATAATACGGCCGTGGCGCAATTCAAGATTGTTCGCAACAACGAATCAGAAGCTCTATTCCGTCATTCCGAACGCAGTGAGGAATCCCCTTGTAACAGCGGAACATTCGGCGATTTGTTTTTCCTCGCATGGACGACAACCCCTTGGACATTGCCTTCCAATACCGCCCTTTGCGTTGGAAAGAATATTACTTACGTGATGGTTAAAACGTTTAATCCATACACGTTTGCACCGATTACGGTTATTCTTGGAAAAGATACATTGTCGAAATATTTTGACCCGAAAAATTTGGTTGAGAGTGTCGATGCGTTAGTTCTTTCGGAAGATAAGAAGAACTTGCCTTATCAAATCGTTGGCGAATGGAAAGGTAGTGATTTAGCCGGTTGCCGCTACGAACAATTGATGCCCTATGCACAACCCGAAGAGGGCGACGCATTCCGTGTGATTACGGGCGATTTCGTTACAACAGAAGACGGAACAGGTATCGTTCATATTGCACCGAGTTTTGGTGCGGATGACTTCCGTGTGGCCAAGCAAAACGGCATTGGAGCCTTGACAATGGTGGATAAAACGGGCCGTTTTGTTGCTGAAATGGGCGAATTTGCAGGCCGGTTTGTGAAACCGGAATACGACCCGAATTATGATCCGAAAACGACAGTGTCGGTTGATGTGGATATTGTGGTAAAGTTGAAGCACGAAAACAAAGCCTTTAAATCTGAAAAATACGAACACTCGTATCCGCATTGTTGGCGTACAGATAAGCCGATTTTGTACTATCCGTTGGATTCGTGGTTTATCAAAACCACAGCGTTCAAAGAGCGCATGATTGAGTTGAATAAAACCATTTATTGGAAGCCCGAAGCCACGGGAACCGGGCGTTTTGGCAATTGGCTCGAAAATCTGGTGGATTGGAATTTGTCGCGCAGCCGCTATTGGGGTGTGCCTTTGCCTATTTGGACAACCGAAGACCGCACAGAACAAATCTGTATTGGTTCGGTGGAACACTTGCAACAGGAAATCGAAAAGTCTATTTCGGCAGGATTCATGAAAGCTTCGCCGTTAAAGGATTTCAAAGCAAAAGATTTCTCCAAAGAAAATTACGACACGTTCGATATTCACCGTCCATACGTGGATGAAATTGTGTTGGTATCGCCAAGCGGACAAAAGATGTTCCGAGAAACGGACTTGATTGACGTTTGGTTTGATTCGGGTTCAATGCCTTATGCACAATATCACTATCCGTTTGAAACGGATTTGAAAGGTGTGTATCCGGCGGATTTCATTGCAGAAGGTGTGGATCAAACACGTGGTTGGTTCTTTACGCTTCATGCAATTGCAACGATGTTGTTCGATTCGGTGGCTTACAAAGCCGTTGTGTCGAATGGTTTGGTATTGGACAAAAACGGCAACAAAATGTCGAAACGTTTGGGCAATGGTGTGGATCCATTTGCAACGATTGGAAAATACGGTCCTGATGCCACACGTTGGTATATGATTACAAACGCACAGCCGTGGGATAATTTGAAATTCGACATCGAAGGTATTGCAGAAGTTCAACGCAAGTTTTTCGGCACGCTTTACAACACGTATAGCTTCTTCGCATTGTATGCCAATATTGATAAATTCACTTACAAAGAAGCGGATATTGCGATAGATAAACGCCCTGAAATCGACCGTTGGATTTTATCCGAATTGAATACGTTGATTAAATTTGTGGATGAATGTTATGCCGATTACGAGCCAACCAAAGCAGGACGTGCTATTCAGGATTTTGTGGATGCACATTTGAGCAATTGGTATGTGCGCCTGTGCCGTCGCCGTTTTTGGAAAGGCGATTATTCGGATGATAAGATTTCGGCGTATCAAACGTTGTATACTTGCTTAAATGTGATTGCGAAATTAATGTCGCCGATTGCACCGTTTTTCGCCGAACGGTTGTATTTGGATTTGAATAACGCGACCCATAAAGAAGCGTTCAAATCTGTGCATTTAACGGATTTTTCTACGTATGACGAAAAAGTTGTTGATAAGGCATTGGAAGAACGTATGCAATTGGCGCAACAAATTTCATCCATGGTATTGTCGTTGCGCAAACGTTCGAATATTCGCGTGCGTCAACCCTTACAGAAGATTCTGATTCCGGTGATGACCAAACATTTGCAAACGCAAATCGAAAATATTTCGCATTTTATTTTATCCGAAGTCAATATTAAAACCATAGAATTCCTTAGGTAGACGGTATTTTTGACTAAAAATATCAAAGCAAATTTCAAACGACTCGGACCGAAATACAGTACCTTGATGAAGCCG
>JAITVC010000090.1 GCA_031286005.1 Bacteroidales bacterium | reverse complement strand
TCACAAAGATAAGCCCAATTCTCCTGTTGGCAATTGGATTTTAGAATCTTGATATGTTCGTTAAAGAATTTCATTCTTTTCTTTCAACCCCTGCACTTTGAGTGCAGGGTAGTTTAGTTTATATCATGAAATAGCACATGCTGAATTTGAACACATGAAAAAGATAGATAAAACAAATTTATCTGATGAAGAGAGAAAGATTTTAGAAATAGATGCTGACACAAGGGCAATAGAATTAATTTTATCTACTTATAGAAGTAAAGAAATGTCAGAACTAGCAATAATAATTGGACTTGCCTCAATATTGTTTTTTAATAATAATTTAGACGGTGGAAATAAACACCCTAATATTGATACAAGGTTAACAAATGCAATAAACAAACTAAAATTATCAGACGATAGCCCTATTTGGCCATTTTTAGTTTTAGTTTTTAAAGATTGGGATAAACAATTTATATTGAGTTTGACGCATCAATCTGTTTACGATAAATACAAAGATTTTTTTGATGACCTTTTATCTGCCGCTCAATCGGCGTAATAAAGAAACCTTGCAGAGTTCCTGCAAACCCGCCTTTCGGCAAAAATGCCTTTGCATCAATGATGCAAACCCGTCTTTTGGAAAAAATGTCCTTGCATCGCCGATGCAAACCCCTCTTTTTAGAAAAACACTCTTGCATCATTGATGCAACCTGTCTTTTTGGAAAAACGCTCTTGCATCACTGATGCAACCTTGTCTTTTTGAAAAAACGCCTTTGCATCAACTATTATAACCTAAAACCTAATTAAAAACCTAATATTAATACATTATGAAAATCAAATCAATTCGATTGACCAATCTTCACAACGAAGAACATTTCCAATTCCTTACCGATGTGAAAAACTTGCTTGAAAAGGCATCCGAAGCTGTGAAAACGGCTCTTGGCGACAGTATCGCACAATTAGGTAGCGTGCACGAACGCGAGGATGCTTCTTTGGAGCAGATGCGTAAGAATGAGCACACGCTCACCCTCGCCGATTTGGATGCCAAACGGGATTCGGTGTATAGAGGTTTGGCATTGCTGGTGGAGGCCTACAGCCACAGTTTGATGCCTGATGAGGTGGAGGCAGCCACTCGTATTCAAGCCGTTTTGGATCATTATGGCAATTTCACACAGGCCTCTTACCTTAAGGAAACGGCTACGATTTACAACCTTGTGCAGGATTTGTCGAGCCGTTGCCAGAGCGAAATTGAAACCATCTATGCAGTCCGTTTTCTGAGCAATCTGAACGCTTCTAATCGGGAATTTCAAGACCTTATGGACAAGCGCCACGACGACAACGCCGCCAATCAGGTGGAAAACCTGCGCGACCTTCGGCTCGAAGCCGATGCGTTGTACCGCAAAATCGTGTCCATCATCGACGCCTCAATCATCATCAGCGGCGAAACCAATTTTGCCGATTTTGTAAACAAACTCAACGAGCGGGTGGCGTATTATAACAATATGCTCGCAGTGCGCAAAGGCATCGCTGCGGCGAAGAAAGAGAAGGAGGGGGAATAATTTTGACGGGTTTTATATTCTTAATTTTTAATTCTTAATTTTTTTTCGTATCTTTGTCCTAAAAAACAAGCATTATGAAAATTGTTATTGTAGGAACCGGTTATGTTGGATTAGTTACCGGTGTGTGTTTTGCGGATGTGGGTATTGATGTTACTTGCGTGGATATTGACAAAACAAAGATTGACAATCTAAAAAAAGGCATCTCCCCAATCTATGAACAAGGTCTGGACGAACTTCTAACCAAAAATATTCAACGAAGAACCATTCATTTTTCTACGGATTTAAGCGAGAGTTTGAATGATGCTGATGTGGTTTTCTCTGCCGTAGGAACGCCTCCCGACGAAGATGGCTCTGCGGATTTAAAATATGTGTTGGATGTAGCCAAAACAGTTGGCAAACATGCCAACAAATACGTTCTTATCGTTACCAAAAGCACAGTTCCTGTGGGCACTGCTGCAAAAGTGCGAGGAGCCATCCAAAGCGAATTGGATGCTCGGAATGTGAAGATTGAATTTGATGTGGCTTCTAACCCCGAATTTTTGAAAGAAGGCTCTGCTGTGAAAGATTTTATGTATCCCGAACGGATTGTTGTGGGAGTAGAAAGCGAACGTGCGGAAGAAGTGATGAAACGGTTGTACAAGCCGTTTACGCTCAACGGCCATCCGGTTATTTTTATGGATGTGCCTTCTGCGGAAATGACAAAATACGCATCGAATGCGATGTTGGCAGCACGGATTAGTTTTATGAACGATGTGGCCAACCTTTGCGAATTGGTTGGCGCCGATGTGAATCAAGTGCGACGTGGCGTGGGAAGCGATAGCCGGATTGGCAGCAAGTTCCTGTATCCGGGCATCGGCTACGGTGGCTCGTGTTTCCCCAAAGATGTAAAAGCCTTAGTGAAAACCGCCGAACAAAACGGCTACACGATGCGTGTGTTGCAAAGTGTTGAAGAAGTCAACGAAGCGCAAAAGTCTGTTTTGTTCAATAAATTTCTAAAATACTTTAATGGCAACATCGCCGGAAAAACCATTGCCATGTGGGGCTTGGCGTTTAAACCCGGAACGGATGATATGCGAGAAGCGCCTGCATTGGTGCTGATAGACCTGTTGACCAAAGCCGGTTGTAAGGTCAAAGCATTTGACCCCGTTGCTATCGAAGAATGCAAGCGCAGAATAGGCGATAAAATCGAATATACCGAGAACCATTACGATACACTTATAGATGCAGATGTGTTGTTTTTAGTAACCGAATGGACGGAGTTTCGTTTCCCCGACTGGGCGAAAGTAAAGAACGCTTTAAAAACTCCGGTTATCTTCGACGGACGTAATATCTACGATAAAAACGAAATGCAAAAAGAAGGTTTCGATTATATCGGAATTGGTTTTGAATGTGTAAAGAAATAATATGAATATCTTGATTACCGGCGCCAACGGACAACTTGGCAGCGAACTCCGAAAACGGACAGCCTTACTTCCAAATGCTAATTTCTTATTCACCGATGTGGATGAGTTGAACATTACGAAAGAAGATGCTGTGGACGATTTCTTCAAAAAGAATCCCATTGATTTCGTTGTGAATTGTGCGGCCTACACGGCAGTGGATAAAGCCGAAGACGAACAAAACATGGCCTTAGCAATCAATAGTAATGCGGTATCTAATTTGGCCGAAGCCTGTGTGAAACACAACAGTTTCCTAATTCACATTTCAACCGATTACGTATTTAATGGCAAAGGCTATAAACCTTATTCCGAAAAAGACTTCGTTGACCCTATTTCATTCTACGGCCGTTCTAAATTACAAGGCGAACAGGTGGCCAAGAATGCTCAAAAAGGGCTGATTATCCGCACATCGTGGTTGTATTCCAATTTTGGAGGCAATTTTGTGCACACCATGCAAAAGGTGGGCAGCACAAAAGATTCAATCAACGTGGTTTTCGACCAAATCGGCACACCAACCTTTGCCGGGCATTTGGCAGATACAATATGGAAGATTATTCCTCAACTAAACAATTGGAACGAGGGCGTACAAGTCTATCATTTCTCAAACGAAGGGGTGTGCAGTTGGTATGATTTCGCTGTTGAAATCATGAAACAGTCCAAACTTAATTGCCAAGTGTGCCCAATCGAAAGTAAAGATTATCCAACACCAGCAGAGCGTCCGTTTTATTCCGTTTTGAACAAAGCGAAAATCAAACAACGTTTCGGATTATCCATTCCGCATTGGAAAGATGGGCTTTTGGAAATGCTCGGAAATCAGAAATAATTGACCTGTAGGGGCGGGTTTGAACCCGCCCCTACGGCACAAACAAACAAGCATATCACTATGAACACACCCATCGACTCTCAAATCCTGCAACGCGCCCAAACATGGCTAAACAGACATTTTGACGCTGAAACCCAAAAACAGGTTCAACATCTCATCGACACCGATCCTTCGGAATTAACCGATGCCTTTTATCGCAATTTGGAATTTGGAACAGGCGGATTGCGTGGTGTTATGGGCGTTGGTACCAATCGCATGAACACGTATACCGTGGCAATGGCTACGCAGGGCTTGGTAAATTACGTTAAAAAATCATTCCCCGATGTACCGTTAATCTCGTTTGCTGTGGCTTGCGACTCGCGAAACAACAGTCAGAAATTTGCAGAAATTACGGCATCTGTGATTGCTGCCAACGGTTGCAAATGCTATTTGTTTGAATCGTTGCGACCAACACCGGAACTGTCGTTTGCCGTTCGGCATTTAGGCTGTCAATCAGGCGTAGTTATCACGGCATCGCACAATCCGAAAGAATACAATGGCTACAAAGCCTATTGGAATGATGGCGCCCAACTCATCGAACCGCACGACAAAAATGTGATTGAGGAAGTGTTGAAGATTAAGGGTATTGAAGACGTCAAGATGAGTGGAAATGTTGAGTTAATCGAAAAAATCGGCGAGAACATTGACCGTATTTATTTGGACGAAATCAAGAAACTGTCTCTTTCTCCACAAGCGATAAAGAATCATAAAGACCTTAAAATTGTATATACGTCTATTCACGGAACGGGTATTGTGCATGTGCCGAAACTCTTGAAAGAAGTAGGTTTTGAAAATGTAGTTACGGTTGACGAACAAGCTATTCCTAACGGCGACTTTCCAACTGTGAAATCGCCAAATCCGGAAGAAAAAGCCGCCTTGCAAATGGCTATTGATAAAGCTAAATCCATCGGTGCAACACTTGTGCTGGCCACCGACCCGGATGCCGACCGTGTAGGTATAGCCATTCGTAGGGACGATGGCGAATATATGCTACTCAACGGCAATCAAACAGGCTCTGTTTTGATCTATTATCTATTGAAGAAATGGAAAGAAAATAATTTGCTGACCGGTAAAGAATATATTGTTAAAACCATTGTTACCAGCGAACTTCTGAAAGATATAGCCGATAAAAACGGCGTGGAATGTTTTGATGTGTTGACCGGTTTCAAATACATTGCCGATATTATTGCCAAGAACGAGGGCCAAAAGCATTTTATCGGCGGCGGCGAAGAAAGTTACGGCTATTTGGTTGGCGAATTTGTTCGCGATAAAGATGCTGTAAGCGCTTGTTTGATGATTGCCGAGATGGCAGCATGGGCAGCGGAACAAGGCAAAACATTCATTGATATTTTGTCGGATTTATACATGGAATACGGTTTCTACAAAGAAGATTTGCTTTCGCTTACCAAGAAAGGCAAGGCCGGTTTGGAAGAAATCCAACAGATGATGGTTGACCTGCGAAATAATCCACCGAAAGAAATTAACCGCTCGAAAGTTGTTCTAATTAAAGATTACAACAAACAAACTGTCAAAAATCTACTTACTCATTCGAGCGAGAAAATCCATCTACCAAAGTCCAACGTGTTACAATTCTTCACGGAAGACGGCAGTAAAATTACAGCTCGTCCAAGTGGAACAGAACCTAAAATCAAATTTTATTTCGGTGTGAAAGGCGAACTTAAATCGAAAGCCGATTTCGACATGGTAAACGAAAAATTGTCTAAAAAGATTGACGATATTATTACGTCAATGAATTTAAAATAAAGCGTTATGAAAATCGGATTTGATGCAAAAAGAGCCATGTTCAACCGGAGTGGATTGGGCAATTATAGTCGGGATGTGATCGCCGACATGCACTCGTATCATTCCGAAAATCGGTATTTTTTATATACGCCAAAGTTGGATGCTTCCAATCATTTTTTTCAGAAATTTCCCAATGAATGGGTATTGCCACGTAATGCTTTTTGGCGCCGTCTTTCATCGCTATGGCGCTATTTTGGCATCGCCAAGCAATTGAAAAAACAAAACATTGATGTGTATCACGGTTTGAGCGCTGAAATCCCCAAAGGGTTGAAAAAACAGGGCATCCGTTCTGTTGTAACGATACACGATTTGATATTCCTGCGTTATCCGCACTACTTTGATTTCTTTGCCCGGCAAATCTATAATTATAAAAGCAAAAAGGCTTGTCAAAATGCAGATAGAATCATTGCCATCAGTGAACAAACCAAATCCGACATCATCAATTTCTATTCTATTCAGGCAGAGAAAATTGAGGTTATCTATCAAAGTTGCCACAAACAATTCATGGAAACGGTCGATGAAGCAACCAAGAAAAAGGTTGCCGAAACTTATCAGTTGCCTTCGGAATTTGTGTTATATGTGGGCACCGTTGAAGACCGAAAGAACTTACTGAATTTGGTTAAAGCCATGCACGTGGCCAATTTGAATACCTCGTTGGTAGCCATTGGGCGGCATAAGACCTATGCCAAGCAGGTCAAGAACTATATCCATAAACACAATCTAACTTTTGTTCATTTTCTCGAAAACGTTGATTTCCGAGACTTCCCTGCCATTTACCAATCGGCTATTTGTATGGCTAATCTGTCGTACTTCGAGGGGTTTGGCATTCCTATTGTAGAGTCCATGTATTCCGGCTTACCGATGGTTTTGAGCAATAGCAGTTGTTTCCCTGAAATTGCAGGCAATACGGCCATCTTCGTAAATCCGGATAATATAGCTGAAATCGGCAGAGCGTTAAACACAGTTTTATCGGATACAAACGTTAGAGCATCTCTACTGAACCATGCAGACGAACGCAAATATTTATTTTCTCACGTGCAGATGGCTGAACGCATAAACAACTGCTATAAACCTATCATCTAAATCATAAGCCATGAATCCGGACATCCAAAACTGCGTAAACGTGCTGAAAAACGACGGTGCAATGCTCTACCCGACCGATACCATTTGGGGGTTGGGATGTAATGTGAACAGCCCAAAAGCCATTGCAAAAATTCTTGCCATCAAGCGCATTGCAAATGCGCGGAGCATGATTGCCTTGATTGATTCCATCGAGCGTTTGGAAGATTGTATTGAATACGTTCCGCTTGTAACTTATGATTTGCTTGAAGCGATGGACAAACCATTGACTATTGTTTTTCCCAAAGCCAAAGGCGCTTTAAAGAATATCGCTGCGGAAGACGGTAGCGTAGGCATCCGGATTGCAAAACATCCGTTTTGCCAAGAACTTATCCAAGCGCTTAATTCGCCGATTGTATCTACTTCGGCCAATCACACAGGAGAGCCGTCGCCAATCAATTTCCAATCCATTAATCCCGAAATCATCAAGCAAGTGGATTTCATTGTAGCCGCCAAATACGACCAACTCTCGGAAGTCAAAGCATCCCGAATTATCAAAATTGATGAAAGCGGCATGTTTCAGGTGCTGCGAGATTAAGATATTGCAAGATTTCATCGCCAAGATTCAACTTCTGTTTTCATATTTTCAAGAGCTGTTTGTATGCGCCATTCTGCAACGGAGTTGTAATTGGATCTAGAAATGAATAAATCAAAAAATCGTCCGAAACGAACTGACGTCCGCATTACAACATATCTTTCGCTGATGGAAATCGTCCCTATGGCTTCTTTTAGTAAAAAATTAGGCTCATTCAACTGTATGGTCATAAAAGGATTACCGTTGACATCGTTTGTATATTTCATCAATACGCTTATTTTGATATTATGAAACGTTCTATTGAACACGCCTTCGCGAACATTTACAAAGAGATCAAAAATACCTGTACGCTTGTCGTATGTGCTATTTACATAGTTCACTTCAATTAGACTTTTACTGTTCCCTTCGCCGGATAGTCCTTTGGTTAGCCAGTCGAGTGAATCGATTTCACGCCGGATCAAATGTGTATGTATTTCAGGAATGAGGTCAGACAGGTTCTTTTTCGAAGCCAACGTTTTTATACGAGCTTCTGTTTTGAAACGACCTTTTTCATATCGAGTCTTCATGTTGTTTTGCGCCGACATGGCCAAACATACAACCCATAACAACACGAATAAACAAAGT
>JAITVC010000077.1 GCA_031286005.1 Bacteroidales bacterium | reverse complement strand
GTCGAGACATCCCCAAACTATTACAATCATTAACCAAAAATATATAACATTAACATTTCTCAACTATTCAATATTTTTTTGTATCTTTGCACAAAAATAACACTATGAAAAAAACGCTTTTTATTACCGGTGGCGCCGGATTTATCGGCTCTCATGTCGTTAGGTTGTTTGCAACCAAATACCCCGATTACCAAATTGTAAATCTCGACAAGCTCACGTATGCGGGCAATTTGGCAAATCTGAAAGATGTTGAACATCTCCCCAATTACAAATTTGAACGTGTCGATATTGTGGATGGAAAAGCTTTACAGGCGTTATTTGAGAAATATCATCCGGATGGCGTCATTCACTTGGCGGCCGAATCGCATGTAGATCGCTCTATTGCCAATCCGATGGAATTTATCATGACCAATATTGTTGGCACCGTGAACTTGCTGAATGCTGCACGCCATGCATGGAAAGACAATCTTGACGGCAAACGATTTTATCATGTTAGCACAGACGAGGTATACGGCTCGCTGCCTAACGATGGTTCGATGTTTACAGAGGAAACGAAGTATGACCCACGCAGTCCGTATTCCGCTTCCAAAGCGAGTTCCGACCATTTGGTACGGGCTTATTTTCACACGTATCATTTGCCGGTTGTACTTTCAAATTGTTCAAACAACTACGGCCCCAACCATTTCCCTGAAAAACTATTGCCTTTGGCCATCAATAATATCAAAAACATGAAACCTATTCCGGTTTACGGAAAAGGCGATAATGTGCGCGACTGGCTGTATGTAATGGATCACGCACGTGCAATTGATACGATTTTTCACAATGGAAAAACAGGCGACACTTACAATATCGGCGGCATCAACGAATGGAAAAATATTGACCTTATTCACAAACTTTGCGAAATCATGGATCGCAAACTCAATCGTGAACCGGGCACTTCCGCAAAGTTGATCACCTTTGTGCAAGACCGTGCCGGACACGATTTGCGCTATGCTATTGACTCTTCAAAATTAGTTCATGAATTAGGCTGGAAACCTTCGCTTCAATTTGAAGAAGGCATGGAAAAAACCGTAGATTGGTACTTAGCAAACGAAGAATGGCTGAACAGCGTAACTTCGGGCGATTATCAAAAATACTATGAAACGATGTACAATCGTTAGTATCCCAAAATTTTCAACATTGATTTGTGGCTTTGCTCTTTTGCGAACAATTTCGTGAAATACTCGCCGTTTTCATCCACATCAATCAAAATATGTTTCGGTGCAGGCGTTAAACAGTGTTGTATTCCGCCATATCCGCCCAACGATTCTTGATAAGCGCCCGTGTGGAAGAAACCTATATATTGTGGCGCATCAAGTTGTAATTTTGGCAAGAAGACAGCGTTAGAATGACGTTCGGAGTTGTAAAAATCCTGACTATCGCACGTTAAACCTCCCAGAAACACACGCTGGTATTCATGATCCCAATTATTAATTGCCAACATGATAAACCGCTGATTAATCCCCCAAACATCCGGTAAGGTTGTCATGAACGAACTGTCAATCATATACCACAGCTCCCTATCGTTTTGTTGCTTTTGGTTAACAATAGAGTACAGAACAGCACCGGATTCACTAACTGTAAACGAGCCAAACTCGGTAAATATATCCGGTTCAACCACGCCGCGAGAGTTACAAACTTGTTGGATTTGGGCAATGATTTCCTCAGCCATATATTCGTAATCGTAGTTAAAACTTAATGCATTTTTGAAGGGAAACCCACCTCCAATGTTTAAAGCCGACAAAGATGGACACACCTTTTTTAACTCACAATAGACATTCACTGCTTTGGAAAGTTCATTCCAATAGTGCGCCGTATCTTTAATTCCGGTATTGATGAAGAAGTGCAGCATCTTCACTTCAAACTTACTTCGCTTGATACGTCTGATATAGAAATCAACAACATCATTGAAACGCAACCCCAAACGGGATGTGTAAAATTCAAACATAGGCTCTTCTTCAGAAGCAATGCGGATGCCGATTTTGCATTTATCTTTCACATTGGCTTCGAGCAAGTCTATTTCTTCTTTATTATCAATAATAGGAATAGTGTTGTGAAACCCTTTATTAATAAGTTCGGCAATATTTTCTATGTATTGCGGACGCTTGAAACCATTGCAAATAATGTGAATATCTTTATTCGTAATCTTTCCCTGTTCGTAAAGTTCGTTAATCAAATTAATATCGAATGCCGACGAAGTCTCAAGATTAATATCATTTTTCAATGCTTCTTCCAGTACAAATGAAAAATGTGAACTCTTTGTGCAATAGCAATAATTGTAATCGCCTTGGTAATCGACTTTAGCCATAGCCACATTAAACAACCGTTTGGCTCGCTGAATTTGTGTACTTATTCTAGGTAAATAAGAAATCTTTAAAGGCGTTCCATATTGTTTAATAATATCCATTAAAGGTACATTATGGAAATACAGTTCTGTGTCAATAACTTTAAATTCTTCTTGCGGAAATTCAAAAGATTGTTCAATTAGGTCGATGTACTTGTTTTTCATTTTTACAATTTAAGTGAGTTAAACGTCAAAAAATTTACCAATCCGATTAACTTAGATTAAGATCTTGAGTGCAAAGTTACAAATAAAAATTAAAAAAAACAAAAAATAATAAAAAAAAGTTGCAGTATTGAAAAAAAAGTTGTATCTTTGCGCGTTATTAATCTTATAAAAACTTAAAATCATGAAAAAATTAATCCTTATGGCCGCTATGGCTGCGTTTATGTTCGCTTGCAACAATGCTCCTAAACAAGAAGAAGGTGCTACCTGCGACAAACAAAAAACCGAATGCACAAAAAAATGCGAAGGTAAAGAAGAAGGCAAATGCTGTAAAGAAGGTAAAGAAGGCGAAGAAGGCAAATGCTGCAAAAAAGAAGGTAAAGAATGTGAAAAAAATTGCGAAGGTGCAGCTGCTGAAGCTCCAACAGAAGCTCCTGCAACGAAATAATTTCACATTAAAATGTATTAAAACCCCGCTCTCTGCGGGGTTTTTAGTTTATAAAACAAATATTATGATTCTGAATTTAACCAAGCCCATTTGTTTTTTTGATTTGGAAACAACGGGAATCAATATAAATAGAGACCGTATCGTCGAAATCTGCGTGCATAAAGTCAATCCCGACCAATCGTCGCAAACTAAAACCTATCGTTTAAATCCAAGCATTCCAATTCCTCTGGAAGCAAGTCTTATTCATGGGATTTACGACAAAGATATAAATAATTGTCCAACATTCAAAGATAGTGCTGGCGAACTCAATGTATTCATCGGAAATAGTGATTTAGCGGGCTATAATTCCAACAAATTCGA